>NZ_JALBUF010000005.1 GCF_022606465.1 Sulfoacidibacillus ferrooxidans | reverse complement strand
CTACAATCGCAACCGAATTCACTCAGCGCTTGGCTATAAAACACCCCAGCAGATGGAGGATCTATTGTCTGCGTCAGTTGCGTAAAATAGTTCTTCGATTTGTGTCCAGTAACTTGACAGAGGTCCACCCCGTTGCTAAAAAGGATGGAGGAAAAGGGTTGGATTACGAGGGAACGGTCACGAATCGACGAACGTGTTGTGAACGTGTCTGTCACGGAAGCAGGAAAAGCGTTGTACGCGGAGTCAGAATGCATACCTGCTGAACTGATGGAGCGAATTGGGTTTAACGAACCAGAATACCAATTATTATTGTCTCAATTACACACTCTTTTACAACATCTAAGCTCAGTGTCTTCAGAGGATTAAGAGATCCTTGCTTGAGATTCATGAGATTGAAGTACCGCTAACAAAATCAACGTGAATGGAAGTGGTATGAAACAACTGCAAATCTACGTGATCCTGTTGACGTATCGCTGATCTTCATGCATGAAGGGATAAAGTCTTTTTTAAGATCAGCCCTCTTGAGTTTAACAAAGGGGACCTGTCTAAGGAAAAAGTAAATCACTGGTAGTATATACTTATTTTATAGGAATCTCAGACTGAACAGCGACTACATTGCCTTCTGAATCTGAAAAAAACGCCATTATAATCGTGTGATCACCCAATTTACCTATTTCATGCGGCGGTCCTTTAAAAACAACCCCTCGTGAAACTAGGTCATGATAAGCTCCATTAATGTCGTCCACCTTGTAATAAACTACTGAACTAGGATGCTCAAATTCAGAGTTCTCTGGTACAGCAAGCATCAAACGTACTTCACCACACTGAAAGAACGCCATTCCGTTAGTTTCCCATATGTATTCGAGTTCCAAAACATCACGATAAAATGTAATGGCTCTTGATAAATCACGAACAGTGACAGACATCTGTCCTACATTGCGTATGTTTCCCATGTCATATGTGCCTCCTTAGGCGATAAGTTATGATGTCAATTATCGAAACCCATCTTGAAGAATATACAAATATTTCCTTATAATCATCTATCCTATTTGCATACAGTTTCAAGTCGCGGGATTCGCCTTTTGCAAATAAGTGCTGTCTTAGTATCCCTTCGAACTTCATATTTACTTTCTCCATCACACGCCATAATCCAATATTGGGAATCTCATCCCATACTTTAATTCTATTGAGAACTACCTGTGGTTTATCACTGTTCAAAGTGATTCTGCTCTTGTACCGAAGGCCTGATCACTGCTTCGAATATGATGCGACAGGTCGGAAAGCCGTTCGTCTCTTCCCAATGCTCGATGGTTTTACATGGTATTTCTCGCATGATGAGAAGTTGAACGATATAACGAAAAACAACTCGATCATATGCATGTGCAAACATGTAGCCTGCGTCGTCTTTAGTAATTCTCCATAGAATAAGTCGTTCTGATTCCAAAGTTAGCATATACGCATCGCTATGCATGAGACTCTTCCTACAAGATCATTCTAGTTCTGTTATTCTTTTGCTTGTGTCGTTATACCGCTCGTAAAAGTAGAGCAAAAAGTATTCTCTGCAATGTACATCATCATACCACTATCGTCCGTCTGAAATGTGTAGAAATGCTATTGGAACCAATAGCTCTAATCATGATAAAATTGGAAGTTGGCAAAGATAGTAGGTTTGGATGTGACACTCACTCCTCTCCACCCAAAGGGGTCAAATGTACTTCTCAAGTTCAAGTTCATCATGAATTGGGATTTCGTAATACCCAACTTGAGGTATCGTCGGCTTCTTCTTACGTGCCTCGTCAATTGCGTTTGAATATACGGCGATTATTCGATAGCCACGTCGTTGATAAAACCGCAATGCATCTAAGTTATCATTCGAAGTGATCAACCACATACGACCTATACCAACTTTTTGTACAGCTTGTTCAATTGATGAAATTAATGCACTGCCCACCCCTAATCCTTCAACTGTAGCATTAATACTCAGCAATTCACATCCATCGGTATCCAAATGATACGTTGCCGCCCCTACTCGAATCCCGTCAACCCAAGCAACCACCGAATTTAAATTTCGAAAGTGATAGGTTGTACCTTTAGACACCATGGTTTCTCCGCCCCACTCACTAAGCCACAAGTTCATCATCCAATTGTGATCATCTTCAGTCAGTGGTGGAGCTACTTTCACATTCTTATTCAAATCCATACTTAACTCCCCTATTTTTCTTGAATCACTCTCAACTTTTTTGACCAACAGCTCAAGAGGCACAAGCTTGTCACTGATGCATATTCATGAACTGAACGCGTACTATCCTTCACGGATTTCGTCCCAGGCCATGGTAAGTTGACTAATGATACGATCATCAAATCTTCATTTCTGCAAACTGCTCCATAGGTTGTACTGCTTTTTGTTCATATCTTGATCCAAATGAATTTGGATCGTTCTTTCATGCTGGCAACCGAGCAACCTGATACATCTGCGCGTCGGATTCATCCAATAAACGAATATTTATAGTCATTATTTATAGATACGGCATCGTGAGCAATTCAAGAATGTCCTTGATGGCGCGTCCACGCTGCGCAGGGTGACGCATAGGCAGTTCCTGGTGAATTTCATAACGGTTCTTTCGGCCGTCCCGAAAGCGACTAATGTATCCAGCATTCTCTAGATCATCAAGAATACGTTGCACCGCCCGCTCAGTGATGCCTACAATCTCAGCAATTTCCCTAGCCGTTAAACGACCATTACGAAAAATACATAGCAAAACCTGAGCGTGATTAGTGAGAAACGTCCACTCTGACATAGCAACTGCCTCCACAATCTACTTACATGATAACTCCCATTTTATGATATACCAATCTAGGGTTTCGCGCTCGATGTGATAGGTGAAACTACGAGCTGCACGGTATCATGTAAAAACTCCCAGCACCGCATGGATAGCGCTAGGAGCTTTTACAAGCTTCATTCGGTCACGTAGTAGCGACGCCACTGTTTATCGATACCACGACGATTCAGGTTACCATTTTCGTCAATCTGGAAAAGGTGTATCCATGCATTCTCAACCAATTCCCTAACCATCTCATGGTTATCTATCACGACATCAATGGCACACTGCGGCGCCTCGATCAACACCTGGAGACGAATTGGCTCGTGCACCCACCGTGCGCCGTCGTGCAGAGACTGTAAAGCCAAGCCTACTCTCAAGTCTCCGCCATTGCCTTCAAGTACGCCGATCGAACCTCCCACCACGTTGTGCAGGACCTTGTTACCACTGCCGAATTGGATATTATCGACCATTGAACCGTAGTATTGCATATTGATCCAGTTGGCCACAATCATAGGTGCAGTCATAATCAGTTGTAATGTCTCAAAGTTGACGTCGTTGTGCCAATTGTACTCATGCAAAAACACGCGGCCAGCCAGATCGCAGTGCGCAGTGCGGATTCGCGGAGCTGCTATAAAAGCGGCATTACCGGCCAATGCCCATTCTGGGCGCAACTGCGCCCAGTCGCGAGTGCGTCTACGCATATCCGCGCGGATCGTCGGCATAGGCAAATCGCCAATTCCCAAAAGAGTTGCACGCTCCATACGGGTCATCTGTCCTGCAGCTTCCAACCACTGGCGTAATTGAACCAAATCCTGAGTGTGCGAAGACGGCGCATGCTCGGTGTTAAACAAAAATAGCTCATCAGTGGTTGTATCATGCAAACCAGCTATGAAATATGTGTCTGCAGGAATTTCGATACCCCTTTGCGAAAGACCGCGACGAGTCAATGGATCATTTAGCAATGCGACTGCGATACGAGCACTGGCCTCCCCTGACTGACCAGCGCAGGCGCCACAATCAAGTCCAGTAGCCTGTGGGTTGTTAACGGTGGTACTACCATGCCCAACAAACAACACCAACCGTGCAAAGTCTCGGATCATCCCCATATTCCGCAAGACCAACTCCGCCACTGCAGGGCGATCAGACTCGGGAATCCCCGTTGAACTGCCATCTGAGCACGTTCTTGACCCCACTGCCTCAGTTGTCAGCCCTGGGCCTAAACGATCATACACTCCAGCATGTAGACCCTTGTGATCTGGGTTCGGTACTGGGCGGGTCCATCCCATGCTGTCACTTACGAGCTTCGTGGCAGACAATAAACCAACTGCCTCGACGAACGAAAAACAGGATGACGCTGAGGTTTTAAAGGTTTTCCAGGCACTGGCCACGCGTAATCGTGTGTGACGCTGATCAATCAGTTTATTCGTCTCCCGCTCATCTGCACTATCTAGTCGCTCGCAGATACGATAGGCGGGATTGAACAATATGGGAAGATGTCTATGGCCCTCAACAGCTCCAAAAGGAACATATTCCATCATGATACCAAAAAATCCAGCGAAACCGAGTGTTTCAACTCTTGGGGCAACCGTTTCAAATGCGCGTCGGTACACCTCCGACCGCACGTCAATACAAAATACCGCCTGCACGTCGGCTCGCCCGTTCCTTTGCGATGTACCGTCAGCAACGATCAATGACGCCGCCAATTGTCTTCGATAGCCTGCCTCAAATGCTGTTTGTAACACAGCATCAATCTGGTTCCCGACATCTTCATCATGACCTACAGGCCTTGTGGTCGCCTCTATTGCCTGATGCCAATGCGTCTTAAGCGCTTCACTGTAGCACAACTTATAAAGCAAGGCGTCCCACGCAAGACGTATGGCAAGCAAATCGCGTATCGATTCGTCGTGACTTTTTTTAAGTTCCGCCTGCCAGCTTAAGTAGCGAGTCCATCCCGCCCAACCGCCTACGCTTAATAACGTCGCATATAGATAATCATCGATTGCAAAAGGCGGTATGGCGAGTTCTTGCAACGCCCAAACAATGGTGCCTTGTGCGGTATCCGGCAAAGCCTTCGTCGCATCGCCCATACCTCGTACGCCCATCGTCCAGGGACTCTTATCGATGCGCATAAATTCTAGCCAGCCGCTATAAAGCGACTTGTCACGCCAAGGCATGGACCACAGCGCTTGCCCCTCGTCAAAATAGGCGGCACAATATTGACTGATTCGATCGACGACAAAATTTGACCAGTCTTGCTCGTCCAATTCTTTGAGCACGTCCGTAAGAAGAGAGAGTGGCGACACCGACAGTGGGGTCTCATGAGCAAGTACCTGCTCAAAGTCTAAGACGTCCCATGAGCTTCCTAATTCCTGTAGCGCCGCCGCCAAATCGGCGCTTGTGATACGCCCGTTCGCCATCTGCTCGATGTAATAAGCACGGGGCATACACAATCCTACACCAGTCATTCGCTCAAGTGTTTTGTGTGCCTGCCAAAACGATTGATCACTTAGTCCAACATAAGGGTTAACAGCCACAAAATGTTTGGCCGGCCACAAAGGTGCGATCCGTTGGCAGACCGCCTCCACCTTATTCATCAGATTGGTTCCCTGTGCGTTCATCACGTTCATGATTTCACCTCCTGTGCACGACCTTTGCTTGTAGCCTGAAATGGTGCGGACGTGCGGACTGGCCAGAAACTCCGTACCATCCGTGTAATGAACATATCAATATAGAGGTCGTTGTAGAGATGCACATAAGTTGCCTGCCAAAATGGATGATTCATCATCCTAGGTAGCATCTGCTGGATAAGTAAGAGGCCCATAAATACAGCGATAATCAGTCCTAAGAGTGCGTCCTGTAAGACGCCTACTGCTTCTTTGGCGGTAGGCAAGCTCCCACTAAGCACTGTTGTAGACAGCGAATCAAGGCCAAAATAGGCAAGGGAAACTAGTGTACTGAGACCGATCATTGTCAATAGTAATTTGCTTTTCCCAAATTCATCTATATTCAAAGCTTGCAACAGCAATTGAGAGATGGCCACGGTCAAAATGAATCCCATGACAATCAGCGCAGGTTGTTCTAGCAATGGCATTCCAAAAATTGATCCTATAGCTATGGCTAACGGCGTTGAAACTGCAAGACTTTGAATCACTTGCCATACTGTCGCAAAGCGGGATATCGCAGGTAACTTAGGTGATCGATAATAATCGACCACGCTGCCAGACGATAAGAAAGCATGCGCCTTGTAGACTGAATGCGAGACAATATGCAGGACCGCAAGGCTATACAGACCAAGACCACATTCCATCAGCATGAAACCCATCTGCGCGCTGGTTGAATAGGCAAGTGACCCCTTAATATTGGTTGACGTCATCATCATGAGAGAAGCAACCATTATGGAGATCAATCCCACTAGAATCAGTTCATCCCCTGCCCATCTCACCCGTGATATGATAGGAATCATGCGCAGAATCAAAAATGCACCAGTGTAAATGATGCCAGCATGTAATAACGCTGATACTGGTGTCGGTGCTTCCATGACCTGAATAAGCCAGCCGTGAAATGGAAATTGCGCACTCTTTAGGACTGCACTCAAAACGATAAGACCACTTGCGATCTGCAAGGTTTCCGGTAGCTGTCCGTGAGTTGCTGCGAGTGCCTGTGCGATGCTGGCGAATTGCGACGTATGAAGTGTCCGAATGATGAGCATGAAGCCTACGCCAAGGCTTGCATCCGCAATCCGGTGAAGCAGGTATTTCTTACGAGCGGCAAGCACCGCGATAGGGCGTTCTCCATAAAATGCCAGCAACGCGTGCAGAAACAGACTCGTGACAACCCAGGAGATCCAAAAACCCCATATATTACCTGAAAGAATCAGTGTTAAAAATGCCCCCAACGTGAGACTCAGCCACCGGTGGAAACGCCCTTCATGTGTATCGCCATCCATATAGGTATACGAATATCGAGCGACAATCAGGCCGACAAAGGAAACAAGCAAAAGCATAATCACCGTCAAATCGTTGACGTCGACGCTAATCGCTAGTTGACCCATACTCGCTGGCATCTTCATAGAGAAAAAAGTTACGGATTGATTCTTTCCCAATGAATAGGTCACTGCCGCCAAAAACGCACACACCAAAGCGAACCACGCGGCACCCCTTGTCCATCTTCTCATCAGACGGACGTGGCGGTCAGCACCAATTCCAACCACAAGACCAACCATGAAAAGTGGCCAAGGCGATACCAGCATGAGTATGGCTGTTATCATAGTGGGAACAGCTTGCATAGTAATAACCCCTTATCTATTTGCTATTAACTGTGGAGCACCAAACCAAGGACTAGTCGCTTTTCATAACTGATTGTCACTAAGACTACAATTACTCCGAAAATGGTTGTGACATCAAGGTAACGAAGTTCGCTAAAAAGTTTTCATCATATACCTACTATCGTTTCAGATAAACATACGACATTTATATCGTGATTTATAATTCCAATTTATTATACGAGACATCTTGCAAAGATGCAACGTAAGTTACCATGAACGAGGCAACGACTCCTATAATCTCATTGCTCACCCATATAAAATCAGATATACTCTCTAAAGTAGATCATTTTGGAAAGGAGCGAGGGCAAAATGCGTGACTTACAAACGATTTCTCAAAAAACACAAGTATTGTTTGTGCATTCATTTGCCCGCGCCATCCGGTTGCAGTTGACACGGTAAACTCTTACCGACCAGCCGTGGGGCAATCGTCCCTCCGGCTTATAGTTCAGGTCGCAGGGACATCCCTGCGACTTTTTTGTACGCTGCCCCGGATCCGCGCGGGTCCGAGGAGAGACACCTATGTTTAGAACTTTGCACAGAAATATAAAAATTCGCCTGTTTGTCGGTTTCCTATTCAGTATCGCACAAGCGACAACCATGCCATTCATGGCCATCTACTTTGCCAGCACCATCGGAGAAGCAGTTGCTGGTCTACTACTGGCGATCGCAACTATGGGTAGTCTCCTAGCCAGTTTTGTCAGTGGGTACTATTGCGACAAAATTGGACGCAGACCCATTATGCTCTTTGGCGAAGTGGTTTTCTTCGCCTCGTATGTACTGATGGCCGCGGCCAATAGCCCCTGGTGGAGTTCGCCTTGGGCAACGTTTATGGCGTTCCTAACAAGCACCATTTGCTTCGGTCTATATGTTCCTGCGGATGACGCCATGCTTCTTGACGTCACCGATGTTGCTGACCGACCTGTCGTTTACGGCATGTTCTATTGGATGTACAATTTGACTCTTGCGATTGGATCGAGCGTGGGAGCTTTTCTTTTCGAAGGGCATAGGATGCTCCTATTCACTATAACCGGTGTAGCGATTCTCATCACCCTTTTCACTACGATCTTCTTCATTCAAGAAACGCACCCAGTGACGGACGCACATTCATTAACCCATCCTGTTCACGCAACATCTTTATTCCATGTCTACCGTCGCGTATTTAACGACCGACGCTTTGTGCTCTATCTGATTGGTGGACTATGCGCGGCAACGCTCGAAGCTCAATTGAACAACTACATCGGTATACATCTAGCTAAAAACATGACAACAACAACCATCACGACTCTGCACCATATCTCCTTGCGCGTAGATGGCCTGAAAATGGTTGGACTGCTTCAAACCGAAAATACCATCCTTGTTGTCTTACTTGCCACTTTAGCCATCCGCTTTGTAACAAGACGAGACAGACGGCGTACACTTTTCGCCGGACTCGCACTAAACGCCATTGGCTATGTCCTGATGGTTGTCTTCACCAATCCATATATTCTCCTTGGCACGATGCTTGTGGCTACCATTGGAGAAGTGATCAACACGCCCATTCGACAAGCATACTTGGGCGAACTCGCACCAGAAGAAATGCGTAGCTCTTACGCCGCGATGAATGGTGTGTCCTTTACTGCAGCGCGGCTTGTCGCATCACTCGCCGTTGTCCTTGGCGCCATAGTTCCACATTGGACTATGGTTGGCATTACTGCACTGTTCGGCTTCACCGGTATCATGCTACTTAGGATCGTCGCCAACCAACTGCCCCGCTTTCAGCCGCGTGATCCATTCACAGACAACATTCCCACGACTACATCTTCCCAAACATGACATGCATAAAAAACGCCGCTAGAGACCCAGTGTCTCTGCGGCGATGATTCAGATCAACATCATACCGATCGTCCTCAACTGCGATTGTTATCGCGTATCGATGAAAGCGCATGATTCATAGCTTGGATGACATCATCACACCACATATCAAACGCATCATCCTCGACTTGGTACTCAGGATGGGCCAGGATGTTGGCAACCGTTTGGTTTATCCCTTGATTGAATCGAGTTGTTGCGACAAACTGTGGAACAAGTCTCTTCAACTTAGAAAGATCAAAAACCACAGAATTCGCCTTATCACCAAGCAACGTACCACTAAAGTCTACTGGGCTGCAGCCAGCCAAAAATTCCGATGGGACATGAACTGCATTCAATTTCACGCCAAGGGCATCGGCAATGATTTCGTATATTTGATTCCACGTCAACGTTTCATCAGACGTGATGTGAACTGATTCGCCGATGGCATGGCTGTTGCCCATCAATCCAATAAAACCTTTAGCAAAGTCACTATTGTGTGTCATGGTCCACAATGAAGTTCCATCGCCATGAATGATGACAGGTTTGCCCTCTAGCATTCGTTTCGCTACCTGCCAAGATCCCCGTTTGCCATGAACGCCAAGCGGAATGGAACGATCATCATAGGTATGGCTTGGCCGTACAATTGTAATCGGAAATCCGTTCTCTCGATACTGTTTTAACAAGTAGTCTTCACAGGCAATTTTGTTCCTCGAATATTGCCAATATGGATTGGATAAAGGCGTTCCTTCTGTAATTCTATAATCAGACAAAGGGGTCTGATATGCAGATGCGGAACTGATAAAGATAAATTGTTTCGTCTTCCCATGAAACAAGCGGAAGTCTCTTTCCACATGAGCGGTCTCAAATGCAATAAAATCCACAACCACATCAAATTGCATATTTTCAATTAGTTTCGATACGCTTGCTTCATCGTGAATATCAGCTTGCATGTTAATGCTGCCAACTGACACGGAATCACTTCGATTCCCACGATTTAAAAGATACAGTTCACATCCTTTTGCTAACAATTGCTTCGTAATAGCAGAACTAATCGTCCCTGTTCCTCCAATAAATAGCGCTCTCATAATTCCCCTCCATGATTGTTACCTATCTATTTCATCAAACCATTTTCGATAGATGTCGTCAAATGAAAGAGTGTTTCAGAGATGATGAATGTAGCACTATGTCAGCTAGCCGTGAAGGGAATGAAACCCTACTTGTCGAAAGAAGTACAAGGTATCAATGAATACATATTATGCAAACCTTGAAACAACCGCATGTATCTACGCTACTAAGGAGAATATCATGGAATCTAATTTTTCCCTACTAGAAGCATTTAAACAAACTCAACACCAGGTAACTCATCACGGCAAGAGGAATATTCAAGTACTACAAGATGTATTGAGTCATTTAGACGGTCAACTCGAGAGTGATATATACGGAAAAGGAACGATTATTGAAGACTTCCAGACCAAAATAGCTACCTATTTAGGAAAAGAAGCTGCCGTATTCTTCCCCTCAGGGACTATGGCGCAGCAAATTGCACTACGAATTTGGTGCGATATGAGTGGGAGTAAGAAAGTTGCATATCATCCGTTGTGCCACATGGAAATTCATGAGGAAAACGGATTAAAAACATTGCATAACATTGAGTCCGTTCTTTTAGCTAATAAAGATAGATTGATCGACTTACATGACGTTTTAGAGATGGAGGACGATGTAACTGCTCTACTACTTGAACTACCTCAACGCGAGATTGGAGGACAATTACCCGACTATACAACACTTGAATCCATTTCTACATTATGCCATCAAAAAGGAATCAAGCTTCACTTAGACGGTGCAAGATTATTTGAAATCCTACCTTATTATCAAAAGACGGCCGCTGAAGTTTGTGATCTCTTTGATAGTGTCTATGTTTCATTTTACAAAGGCATCGGCGGAATTGCCGGAGCCATACTTGCAGGTGAACAAACCTTTATCACACAATCCATAGTTTGGAAGCGTCGCCACGGTGGGGATCTCATCAGTCTCTACCCTTATATCCTTAGTGCTGATCATTATTTTGAACAGAGAGTACATAAGATGACTCAGTATTATGAAGGGGCAAAGGAACTAGCTGCTTATTTTAATCATTGCCACGGTATATCTACGCGGCCTTTAGTACCTGTTAGCAATATGTTTCATGTTCATTTTGGCTTTAAAAGAGAGCAAATAGAACCACTACTCATTAAAATATACTCGTTAACAAGCATCGGCTTTACAGGTAAACTTAATGAAATAAGCAATAATGAATGCTCCTTTGAAGTAAGCATTGGTGACCAATACGATAATATTTCTAAAGAAGCATTACGCACAGTGTTTGACATGTTGGCTACAGAAATGACATTGTTGCAATCATTGTAGCTGTCTCGTCTCTTTGCACTACAATGATTTAACTCCATTACCATTCAGCATATTCCAGCAATAAGCGGGTAATAGGATGGGCTTGTCCTCCCATCCCAACTCGTCTTTTGACCTTTATGATTCTTATGAATTTATAGTCATGACAGGCACATATTGAATATAGCACATGAAAAATGGTGGACTGTCTCCAGCCCACCATTTTTCATGTGCTATAAAACTTATGTATGGTCGGAGTTACAGGATTCGAACCTGTGACCTCCTGCTCCCAAGGCAGGCGCGCTACCAAGCTGCGCTAAACTCCGATAATAAAAGATCAAATTCATGGTGCGGGTGAAGGGACTCGAACCCCCACGGTTACCCGCCAGATCCTAAGTCTGGTGCGTCTGCCAATTCCGCCACACCCGCATCTATATCTGATGAGCCATGCTGGACTCGAACCAGCGACACCCTGATTAAAAGTCAGGTGCTCTACCAACTGAGCTAATGGCTCAGATTCCATGAAGCCATCTGGCTGGGGAGGAAGGGATCGAACCTTCGAATGACGGAGTCAAAGTCCGTTGCCTTACCACTTGGCTACTCCCCAATTTGGGGTGAGCGATGGGGTTCGAACCCACGAGTGCCGGAGCCACAATCCGGTGCGTTGACCACTTCGCCACGCCCACCACATCATATCAACTGGCAGGGGCGGCAGGATTCGAACCCACGACATGCGGTTTTGGAGACCGCCGTTCTACCAGCTGAACTACGCCCCTATGTATTTCGTCGCATCACTGTGAAATAATGCTCCATCAATATACACTGACAGCACTACAAAAGTCAAGCAAGTACAAGCAAAAAAATAAATGGTTTTTTAATACAAAAAACCAACGCCCATGATCCATGTCTATTTTCACAGATTATCCATTCGTCTCTCCATAAGTAGTCAACTATTGCATTGACGTTTCGCTATCTGATTCAATATAATGAATAAGATTACTCAAAAAAATTATTTCCAAGCCTAGGGGGCAACCTTCTTGTCCGCCGACTTCATTGATTTAATTGCATTTTCTCTTTCGTTTGCTTTGGTGTATATATTAGTTCCTTTCATGCGCCAACTAGCACTACAAACAGGATTTGTTGATATGCCAACGGAACGAAAAGTTCATAGCACCCCACTCCCCATGTTAGGTGGAGCAGCTATGATCATAGGATTTATTACCGTGACTATTGTCGGTCATCACTTCCTTTTCGCATTACGGCTAGATAAGCCGTTTATAGGTATGATTATCGGTGCATCTCTTATGTTTTTAATTGGCATGGTGGATGACTACGCCAAGACCAGAAAACATGATTTTCCAGCTTGGCCTAAGTTTCTTGTACAAATCATAGCCGCTGGTTTACTCGTATACTGCGGCGGTGTAATTCGCGGTATACAAGACCCAATTCACCCAGCGTATTATCTTACATTTCCAGTGTGGATTGCAGATTTCCTAACAATCTTTTGGATAATTGGTATTGTAAATGTCTTTAATTTTTTAGATGGTTTAGATGGTCTGGCAGGCGGTATTGCCATCTTTGCAAGTGCCACTATGCTTATTGCATCATTAGTTAAAGGAGATGTCTCTTCGGCACTCTCAGCCGCTTCCCTCATTGGCGTTATATTAGCCTTTTTGCGCTTTAATTTCTATCCGGCACGCATTATCATGGGTGATGCAGGCTCAACATTTATCGGCTATGTTTTAGCAGCTATTGCAGTTACAGGCGCGTTTAAATCAGCAACAGCAATCTCAATTTTTGTTCCTGTACTCGCATTAGGGGTTCCTATTTTTGATGCCATTTACGTGGTCATCCGTCGAATGCTAGAACATCGTCCTGTATATAAAGCAGATCGTAGCCACGGCCATTATCGTCTCATGGCAGCCGGTTTCAGTCAGTTGCAAACAGTCAGCTTAATATACTTAGTATCTTTAGCTTTCTCTGTCGTCTCCGTAGCTCTTGTGTTATTTGCTCGCTAAAAGATCGAGAAGTAATGGCAGATGTGTCTAAGTATAAATAAAAGAAGCTAATCATGTAGATGATTAGCTTCTTTTATTTATACTTAGAATCGTTCATAACTAGTGGAGGGGGTAGGATTCGAACCTACGAAGCTTTCGCAACGGATTTACAGTCCGCCCCAGTTGGCCACTTTGGTACCCCTCCGCATGGAGCCAGCGACAGGAATCGAACCTGCGACCTACTGATTACAAGTCAGTTGCTCTACCATCTGAGCTACGCTGGCATTTCAATCACGACAAGACATAATATATCATAATACAAGTTCTAAGTCAACATGATTACATCAATTACACAGCACGTTATTGTAGCAATGTCTCTATAGCAACAACGTACTGTGTACTTCTGATGTCCTATCACACGTGCAATTTTTTGCAAATACGATATTCACTCAGCATTCATAAAGTTACCTTACGATTGAATTTCTGTTTCATATCGAACGTTGCGAGTGGGTGTAAAGGTGGAGACAGCATGTTTATAGATGAGCTGTTGCTTGCCTTCTGACTCAATAACTACTGTAAAATTGTCAAACGCTTTAACTAGTCCCCGTATTTGAAACCCATTCACCAGGTAAACAACAACTGGAATGCTTTCTTTGCGGATCTGATTTAAAAAGTTATCCTGAATATTAATGATCTTATTTGTCGACACAAAGTTGCCCCCCAGATGCACAAATATATCTTATTCATACGTAGGTTTTTTTCTGATACCATCCCTATTTATGGACTCAAGGATAGTAGATACCACACTTATCTTATCATCATTTGGCCAATTATACCACGAAATACGCGGATCAGCCCGGAACCAAGATAACTGTCGTTTAGCATACCGTCGACTTGCTTGTTTAATTCTTATAACCGCATCAGAAAAACTAACGTGACCTTCAATATAATTGACCAATTCTTTGTAACCAATAGCCTGCATAGACGTGTGTTGTGCAGTACATCCCTTTTTTATGAGGGTCTGTACTTCAAAAAGTAATCCTTCATCAATCATCTGATCTACTCTCTGATCTATACGTGCATACAGTACTTCACGCTCCATATTTAAACCGATAACTAAGGGTACAAATGGCGATAAAGAGTTTGTGCTACGGTGATTCTCGGCAACAGGCTTCCCTGTCAAAAGATTAATTTCAAGTGCTCTAATCAATCTTTTTTGGTCATTAGGATGAATTCGCATAGCTGATACAGGATCAAGTTGTTGTAACCATTCATGTAAAACCTGTATGCCATGCTCTACTGTTTCTAACTCAAGTGTACTTCGCAATGCCTCATCACGAGTAGCCGGTGTAAAGTCCAAATCATCCAGAACAGATCTAAAATAAAGACCTGTACCACCCACCATAAACGGAACTTTCCCTCGACTCGCAATATCCCTGATGATCGGACGAGCCATCCTCGCGTAATCATACGCTGTAAAAGTTTCTGTGGGGTCCACCACATCAATCATATAATGTGGCACACCTTCACGTTCTATAAATGGTAACTTGGCCGTACCAATATCCATTCCCCGATATACCTGCATCGAGTCAGCCGAAATTATTTCACCATCTAAACGATGTGAGAGTTCTAAACTAAGACCTGTCTTACCCACTGCTGTAGGACCTACGATACACACGATAGGGATCTGTGCATATTCCTCCATCTACCTGCCCCCTTCTTACCATACGTGGTATCTCTAAAGTGTTCGCTTAAATTCCTTTTCAAGTTGACTACGCGTAATTCGAATAGCAGTAGGACGTCCATGTGGACAAGTAAAAGGATTATCTAACTTTTGCATGGCTTCAAGTAAAGCATCCATTTCTTGTCGATCCATAGTTGAATTAGCCTTTATGGCAGCCTTACAAGCTCGTAAGATGACTTTATCCTCAAGTTCACTACGAAATACAGAAGTAGTTCGATCTTCCAGCACATCAAAAATAACATCATGAGCTAATTGCTCTATATCTAAACCCTCCCAAATAGAGGGCACATGTGTAATGCGAATGACATTTTCTCCAAAAGGTTCAATCACGAGCCCAAAAGAAGTCCATTGTGCTTGATGTTGAAAGAGCAATTCAATCTTAATCACATTTAATTCAAGCGTGATTGGAACCAGTAATTCCATTGCATAATGATCCTGTTCCCTCATTTTTTTACGAAATTTCTCATAAAGCACCCGTTCATGTGCCGCATGTTGATCAATCAGGTAAATATCTTCTCCATCTTCTGCAACAATCACAAGCTTTAACACCTGCGCTACCGCGCGAAGTTGTGCAACAGGAGTAACCACTTCTTGAGGATATCCCTCACTAGCAAATAAGTTCAGTGCTACTTGCGTCACAACATCCATTGAAGCCGCATCTCTTTTATCTAAAGGTATTGGTGCCTTCGTAGCATTGGTGTAGGCAGTACCATAAGTACTTGGTGTGCGATTTGTCCCAAGCAAGCTTCTTCCAGACATGGATGGTGAAGTTTCCGCTACTTGTACACTTAGAGATGCATTTTCACTTAACGTTGGTAGTGCATGATGGTTGTGTAATGATGTCTCTACGCCTTTCCCACTAGCAGACAAACTCTGAACAAGACCATCTTGTTCAGTAATCGTACCCTTACTCAAACTCTGCACAACGGGTGAGCCTGACGCAACCTTTAAGGACTGTTTGACAGCTTCCGTAAGCAGTACACAAATATCACGCTCTTCACTAAATCGCACTTCCGTTTTACTAGGATGCACATTGACATCCACCAGAGTAGGAGTCATAGACAAAGCTAAAGCCACAACAGGAAATCGCCCTTTAGGTACCAATGTATAATATCCATCAAGAACGGCATTGCCTAATGCAATATTGCGAATTGGCCTGCCATTCACAGAAAACCACATCGCATTTCGCGATTTACGTGCAAATTCAGGTGCAACAAGTAAACCAGCAATAGCGTAATCTGGCGATTCAATACATAAACCAAACGTGGATTTAGCTAAACTGAGTCCATAGATGGATGCGAAAGCAGATAATAGTTGACCATCACCTGGTGTTTGTATAGCTACACGATCGTCAATTTGCAAACGAAAGGAGATATCAGGTCGTGCCATAGCTGCCCGCGAAACAACATCTACAATATGTGTATTTTCTGTTTGTAATGAGCGCACAAATTTTAAACGCGCTGGCGTATTATAAAATAAATCTTGCACTGTAATACGCGTACCTTGAGAACAGCCGATAAACTTTCGTTCTAACAATTGTCCTGCTTCGTAGTGAAGCAGTTGCCCCTCTTCAGAGTGAGCTGTACGCGTCCGTACTGTCACTTTACTGACCGCTGCAATGGATGGCAGTGCTTCTCCCCGAAAACCAAGTGAACGCATTTTTGTCAAATCTGTCAACTCACGCAATTTACTTGTGGCGTGACGTAAAAATGCTGTTTCTACGTCTTCTGGTTCTATCCCAACACCATCATCTTGCACTTCGATTAGTGTTAATCCGCCATCGCGCGTTCCAATGTGAATTTTTTTAGAACCCGCATCAATCGCATTCTCCATCAACTCTTTAACAGCCGCGGCAGGACGCTCAACCACTTCTCCTGCCGCAATCTGGTTGGCAACTAAATCATCTAGTACGTGGATCAATCCCATGGTCGATTCCCTTTCTGATACGCTCCTGTAGTTCATATAAATAAATCAACGCTTGTTTAGGGGTGAATTCGTCTAATTGTAAATCCATTACTTCATTCAAATATTCCTTATACAAAGCCTGTTTCACATCTTGCATATCAGGAAATGCAAACTCCATCTGTTGAGTTGTAGAAGCTATTTCTTGGACACCACGCTCAAGTTCAGTCAATATTGTTCTAGCGCGTGCTGTTACAGACTCCGGTAACCCCGCTTTTTGCGCTACTTGTATGCCGTATGAACGATCTGCAAAACGCTCAACGACTCGGTGTAAAAACACGATCTGATGGTCATCCTCTTTTACAGCCACTGATAAATTAAATACTCTTGGTAATCTTCGTGGAAGCTCAGTTAATTCATGATAATGAGTTGCAAATAATGACCGCGCACCAATCCGATCATGCACATACTCTACGATGGCTTCCGCGATACTCATGCCATCATACGTCGCAGTGCCACGTCCGATCTCATCAAAAATGAGCAGACTATGATCAGTTGCCTCATGTAAAATCTCAGCGCTTTCAGTCATCTCCACCATAAATGTACTTAAACCAGCAGAAACATCATCCGAAGCACCAATTCGAGTAAATAACTTATCTACAATGCCGATTTGCGCAAAAGCAGCAGGAACAAAACTTCCTATTTGTGCCATGATTACAATCAACGCTGTCTGTCTCATATAGGTGCTTTTTCCACCCATATTGGGTCCAGTAATTAAAGCAATTTGCCTCTTGTCATTAGATAACAGAACATCATTTTCAATAAATCCATCGACAGCATGCCTTTCTACAACAGGATGCCGTCCACCCTCTATTTTCATGTTACAGCTATGGTCTACGATCGGTCGCGTATAGTGATATGAAATAGCTGCTTTTGCAAGTCCTACAAGTGCATCAAGCTGGCCCAATGCATCTGCGGTCTCTTGGATCTGACGCAACTGTGCACGCGCCACATCCACGATTTCATCAATTAAAGCAAGTTCAAGTTCCGCTAATTTTTCATTTGCTAGTACAATCTCGTACTCTCTTTCACGCAACTCTTTGGTCACATAGCGTTCTGCAGACGTCAATGTTTGTTTGCGTTCATAGTCGTCTGGAACCAGATGAGCATTTGCACTAGTAACCTCGATGTAATAGCCAAAAACGCGATTATATCCGACCTTTAACGATTTTATTCCCGTACGGACACGCTCTGCTTGTTCTATCGATAGAATATGCGCGCGTCCACCTTGAACAATCGCACGAAGCTCGTCAATCGTTGTGTTAGCCCCCTGTTTGATGATCGCTCCATTCTTATTGTTGTCTAAGACCTCTTCCGATAGAATCGAACCAATCATTTGCGCAAGCTCTTGGCATTCATGTAGATGTTGAATAATTCCAGCAAATATTTCACTTACTGAGTCTGTTGCTTGTATATTTTTTTTCAAAACCGCCACCACTTGCAAAGACTGTGCCAAATACCATAGATCACGTGGAGACACTTGTCCAAATGAAATCCGAGAAACAATTCGCGTCAAATCATACATTTCCTTTAATCCATTTTGTAGTTCACCTTGTAACAGAGGGTTTTTCACTAAATGCTCTATCATATCTAGCCGTTGCGTAATGATGGAGAGATCATATAACGGATGCTCCAACATTTCGCGCAAATACCGACGCCCCATCGCATTTGAAGTGAAATTTAACGTATCAAATAATGTCGCATCTTTTCGACCTTCTGTCGCTGGTCGAATGACTTCTAAGTGGCGGATTGTACTTGCTGTCAATTCCATAAATCGATCTTTACCCATAGCCTCTGGAAGCTTCATATGATCAAGAGAACGTTTACTTGTATGTTCGAGATAGGTCACAAGCAGCTGACTAGCAGAATAAGATTCAAATGAATGATCTGCATCTTCGTGTGCAGGTACCTGTGAATAAGCTATATTGGCTCGAACAGAATACTCCTTTAGATGCTTTGCGCAAGTTGCATATAACTTATCATCAGCTACTACTTCCGAAACTTGCATCCGTTCAAACCAATTGGTTAATGCAAGATAATCTCCTTGTTTGATCCATACATTCCCTGTTAATGCGTCCGCAATCGCACCTTCCACTATACCCTCTGTTAATTCCACAAAAGTCGCAATAAGCGGTCGATACGTATCTTGTCGAACAAATTCATGTGCAGTTCCAGGTGTGATTAACCTGATGATCTCACGCCGCACAAGACCTTTTGTTTCTTTTGGATCTTCCACTTGCTCACAAATAGCCACTTTAAAGCCTTTTGCCACAAGTCTACTAATATAATTGTCTGCTGCATGGTAGGGCACCCCGCACATGGGCATTCTCTGATCCCCGGATCCACGCCCCGTTAGAGTCAAATCCAGAATCGAGCTTGCAATTTTCGCATCTTCATAAAACAACTCATAAAAATCTCCTAAACGAAAGAAAAGCAGCGCGTCTTCACACGTCTGCTTGATCGTTTCATACTGCTCCATCATTGGAGTGCGCTTCGCCAATCGCATCGCTTCCCCTCACATCTAAAGTGCAATCTCTATCTATCCGACGGATCTTAGTCCATTATGCCGTAATCACTTGTGGTGAAACGATCGTTCCACGTAGCGTCCAGGTTTGAGCGCCATCAATACGCACCCATACCGTTTCATGAATGAGCTCTTTAGGTGCATCAAGTAAAACAATTTTATTCGTACGCGTACGGCCTGCAAGGACATGTTCATTTGTTCGACTGACGCCTTCAATCATCACTTCAACCATGTGCCCTAGTAATTTTTCATTATGCATACGAGAGATTTCATTTTGAAGATTCATCAACCGATTCAAACGTTCTTTTTTAATCTCTGCGGAAATCGGATCCTCATAGCGTGCTGCGGGTGTTCCAGGACGTGGAGAATAAATGAATGTATACGCCGTGTCATATGACATTTCTTGTACAAGAGCTAACGTCTGCTCAAAATCAGCCTCTGTTTCTGTTGGAAACCCAACAATCAAATCTGTTGTTAAAGAAACATGAGGAATGGCAGTGCGGATTTTTTCTACTAACTTGGCGTAATATTCCCTGGTATATCCTCGATTCATTTTACGCAAGACATCATTACTTCCTGACTGTACAGGAAGATGAATGTGCTCACACACTGTTTTTGTCTCAGCAATAGCTGCAATCACTCGATCAGAAAAATTCCAAGGATTTGAAGTCGTAAATCGCACACGTTCTACCCCATCCACACCGCCAACTGCTCGCAAGAGATCAGAAAAGTCTGCGTCGCCAAGATCAATCCCATAGTCATTTACGTTTTGGCCAAGAACAGTGATTTCTTTATAACCAGAATCAACAAGCCCTTTTACTTCTTCCACGATGCTAGAGAGCGTACGACTCCGTTCACGTCCCCGCGTGTAAGGCACGATGCAATACGTGCAGAATTTATTACATCCGTATTGAATATTTACCCATGCATGAATTCCATCCTTACGAGCTTTAGGCAGATCATCCAATATATATTGAGCTTTATCCCATACTTCCAGCACGGTTTCCTGACTTGCGCGCGCCGTTTCAATCAACTCTGGTAAGCGATGGAGGTTATGTGTCCCAAAGGCTAAATCAATCCACGGATACGTTTTTTGGATTTTTTCCTGAACAGCTTTTTCTTGTGGCATACAACCGCATACCCCAATAAGTAATTCTGGATTTAGATGTTTAAGCGGTCTTACGCGCCCGACTTCGCCAAAAACCTTGTTCTCCGCATTTTCTCTTACTGCGCAAGTATTAAATAAAATAAGATCTGCTAGAGTCTCGTCATGAGTCGGTTCATAGCCCATCGTTTCTAGTAACCCTGCCATCACTTCAGTGTCATGTGCATTCATTTGGCAACCGTACGTACGAATCATATAGCGTTTTCCTTTGTAACTACCCACTAACTCTTTACGGACAGCATCAGTCATAGCTCGTAAGTCAGTCTTTTCAATCACTGGACGCGTTACTTGAATGGCTAACTGATCCAGCTCTTCGATATGGTTACTCACTCTCACACTTCCTTATCGCGCGATTCTTCATATCACCTATTGTACACAAAGCAATAGAATGCGGCAATTTATACACAACAAAGGAGAGAGCCTAGCCCTCTCCATCTAATCGTTATAGATCTTACTACAAGCATATCCATTTTATCAATCATCAGCACCCGCATGTGCCGTATGGAACGAGTGTTTTATGAACCCGCTCTCGCAGGTGGGCGACTAGCATGTCGGTATTTGACTTCCCTTCAAGAGGGCTTGCCAGCACGAGATGGAATCTGTCTCCCCTTAAAACACATACGGTTCAAAACAAAGGTCCCGAATACGAACACTGCAGGTGATGATTATCATAACAAGAGTATGCCCAGTAAGCAACCCGTAAAATACTCCATTTTTAAGCTAAATGATGTAAACACTGGATCAACCGTTTCTTCGCGAGTCGTTCAATAGAAGGCTCATCAAACTTCATCGGCTTTGCATTTGCCTCAAAAAGAACTGGACTTCCATCTTTCATGAGTCCCATATCAATAGATAGTTCTGACCAAATACCAGGAGATGTTGCAATAGCATCTGCAGCTTTCACAGCAACATCACTGGCCTGGTACAAAACGTACTCGGCACGTTTGCCATATAGGTCTTTTAATACATCTTGTGGTTTTGCAATTTCTCCGCCATTGGGTACGTGAGTAGTAATTCCTCGTGCGGGTCCAATTCTTACACCTGCCCCAGTCAAAGCAAAAGATGCATTCGAATCTTTATGCAAAAGTAACCGCAGATCAAACCGCCGTCCACGGTAGTGTTCTACGGCTGCCTCTTCTTGCAAAAGATAATGCTGGCCCCATCTGCGCGTTAGAATCCAGTCAGACAATTCTTTGTAAGTAAAAAGGCCATGACGCACACGCCTTCCCTTTTGTTGTTCAAGCACTTCAAAATGTTGTCCGTGTTTAGCCATGTGGAAAATTCCAATTCCTGCTTTCCCTGAAATGGGTTTAAGATAAAGCCCATCATACTCACCAGTGCTTACAAAGTCCAAAATATCTTCCGCATGTCTGACCACATGACTTCGAGGAGTACATGCTGCTAGATCTGTTCTGGAATCCCATAGAGCAGCAATCTCATCTTTACGTAGAAAATGCGGATTGGTGATCTTCCTCCCCTGACGCTCCAACTCATGTATGGTCTTCTTTACAACATCCTGATTTTCTAACACCCGAGTTGGAATCCTGTTATATAAAACTTTTGGGAATCCAACGAAACTTTCTTTTTTAAGAGACCCTTGTTGGGAATACCGATAGACCGTTACTTCTCGCGGACATACATTATAGATCGCGCAAGAAATATCCTGACTATGTGCCGCTTGAATGATTCGCCTAAAATTAGATACATTCCCACCAAGTACATCAGGTTTACGACTTGCCGTTAAAATACCGATTGGATCCTTTACTGTCTTTCCAATCATCGTAGTACACCTGCCATAGATTGATGCATCACAAGCCATCTGGCATAGAGTAAAATAGCTTTGCGAGACCATTGCCCAGCACTTCGCAAAGATGGATGTGAAAAAATAGAGCGCCCCGGTTTTGCATTTGCCTCAAAAAGCACCATTCTACCATCCGTAGCAATCCCCATATCGAGCCCCAATTCTCCTAACGAAACATCAAGTCCACTTGACAACTTTTGACTTATAAGACTAGCTGTCTGCTCAATTTCATTACGCACTGCATCTACGCGATCACCATACCAACTGCGCAATACAAAATCTCCATCTTCCACTCGTCCCCCACTGTGTACATGAGTGGTAATACCTTCTGGATGACCGACTTTTGCTCCAATACCCGCCACTTTCCATTCATGATCTGTTAACCTATGGATATGAACGCGAAAATCAGTTTTACACCCTTCATATTTAGCCAATGGAATCGCTTCTTGCACAATAAATGGCATATTCCCCATGCGTGTACGACAAGCTTCTACACAGTCTTCTGGCCTCATGAACGTAAGAGCATGTAGGCCAGATCCATCACGCGTTTCCAGCTGGTAGTGACCATTTACTTTAGTAGCTCTGCAAATCCCTTCACCAAAACTCCCACCGATAGGCTTGATAAAAACACCTTCGTACTGTTCCAACCACCGAAGAACAGTATTCGGTTCCCAAAGAGTCAACGTATTAGGTAAAAAAGATGTAAGTTCATCATCCGTTCGCAAAATCTGATCCATTTCGCGTTTATTAAAAAATCTTTGATTAAAATAGGGTATTCCTTGTTCCCTTAGCCAATGCTTCGCCAACTTCGTTTCTTCAGCCGACTCCTCTTTACGCGTAGGTATTCGATTGTAAACAACATCAGGCAAAACATTTTTACGATCCATGAGTAGTTGCCGTGGCGTCATAGAATAGGCAGTCACATCCATCGCTTGCGCGGTGCGCAACAATGCCCTGATATATGGAGAGCGCGTATTATGCTCTCCCGTTAAAATGGCGAATACGAAGTTTGACGACCTATTCATGTAGTCACTCCCCCTCTCACAGATGAAGACGCTTGCTTTTTTTTACGCTGTGTTTGCTTTCGCACTGTAGATTCAGGCATAGCAATCTGCCATGCCTTTCGCACATCAATGGATTCATCCCACACTTCATCATTGCGAATCATAGTAAAGATCAAGTCAATGGGTTCACGATATCTGACATAACTTGCGGTTCTCTTCACATTTGCATAGACCTCTTCCGCTATAGGAAGCAAATAATCACGATCATTTCGATAAAATGCCTTCATGCGCATGGCATCGTGTAAATCAATATAAGGAAGTTCTGCATGGTGGTGTGCAACTACATAAGCGAGCGCAAGAGCCCCGAGTGCAATATTTGGATCTACAAGAAAACTAGCAGGCGTTCGATACTCAAATCCGCCATATGATTTGTGCCGAATATCCCCTAAAAACCCATACTTAGGACGCCTTCTTAGTGCACTGACAGGGTCTTCAATCAACATTAGCGGCATACCAACATAAGCATCTAAACAATTGACAAAGCGCGCTGTAAAAGGAATTCCACTAAAATGGATATGTCCACCAATCGGAAATCGTTCAAATGGTGCACTTCCGGCTACCCATACTGGATAAGGTGTTGCAGACAAAGAAATAGCATCTTTTAATACACGCTCTATGTTTTGACATAATCCCTCTGGTGTGGGTGATGGAAGAGGACGGATTTCACCTAATGGGCGACGAGACCGATCGCCATTTAAAGTTCGATCATCACAGCCCACCTTACCCTTCAAAGGAAAGTATCTAGATGCTGGTATTAACTTGCCATGACGTGATTTCAACATGAATTCCAGATCAGTTCCTAGCAATACTCGGTCTACTTCCGCACGATTATTGCGTTCCTCTTGTGTCATAAACTCATTGATTGCCTGGGCGTAAAGTTGTAGTAGACGACCTTTACAAACCGGAGAGGGTGACACATCTAACACAATAGGGCGACCTTTTGGTCCAATCCCAATACTCACAAGACCGAACTCCAGTCCCACAGCATGCATTGCCCTGACAGCTAACAAACTCACTCTTCTTGCCTCATCATCAGAATCAAAAACCACTTCTGTATAATGATCTTGAATTTGATGAATTCGTTTGCTAAGCCAAACGGATTTTCCTTCTGTTCGAAAACACGCTAGCGCCCGCAAATTAAATACAGGAACACGATAGGTTTTAATTAATTGATTCTTTGTTTCTGTTTCTTCATCGCGGTTTGTAAATCTCGGACAATTCACGCCAGCTCTTCGTAAAGTTTTAAGAAGCGTTCTCCGTGAATCTGCGATAAATAGTGCCTCACGGCGATTAATCGTCCATTTTCCCCGATCCTGATCTTCCGTGTTGCCAAAGCGGATGACTGTGTCATCCGCACCTACACGCCTGATTTCTTCAATTGGCACTAGTCTTGGCACTTGGACGGCCAAACGCTCTGCAGACATTTGACCGCTGTGTAGCAAATAGTACGTCACAGTGCATGGCGCCTCCCTTCACCTCTGTCTGGCACTCGCAAGTCCCAGCGCGAAGCGAATCGGTCGCAGGAATGATAAATCAACGAGTTGTTCAGAGCCGGAGCTGGTCATCGGTGTCTTCCAGGGTTTTGAATTGACTTCAATTACATAAATTTCTCCTGTTTCACTGACTCCAAGGTCGATTCCCATTTCACCAAGTATGCGACCCGATTGTTCTTCAATGCATGCAGGAATCAATTTTTCCAATTGGCGAATGGTTTGTTTTATATCTGAAAGTGAAACATCTTGATCAAAAGTTAGCGCAGATAGTGGAAGTGCTTGACCTCCAGTCGCCAAATTTGATGTAAAATCCCCTTTGGCAGCCACACGAATATACATTTTTGTGCGCTTCCAGTGACCTTGTCGATTCTTTTGCACCAATAAGCGAATGTCAAAGGGACGTTCTTCAAATTGAGCAAGTGCAATTCCTTGCTGTACGATATGCGGATTACGCGTTAAGCGCGCCCTAAAGTGCTGATAGATTGATTTTGCATCATGTACTTCTACAGTCGTTCCCAAACCTTGCTTCGTTCGTAAAACAGCCTGCCAGAGTTCTCCCACACGCTGTACTCGAATAATCCCAATCCCTAAACTGCCATGAATGGGCTTAATAAAAACCGTTTCATGTTTTTGTAGAAAGATTCGCAAGGTTTCAGGTCCTGTAACTAATGCCGTATGAGGTACATGCATCCTTAATTTAGGAACCATTGCAAGCCAGGAATGCACTTCCCATTTGTCAAAATAGCCATCATTAAAAATGACTGAAACCTGTTTTAAATACTCTCTGGCTTGTGTGAACGTTTTAGAACGATCGTAACTTCTTGAAATAATTTGATCATAGATGACCGGAGGAATAGCTAGATCTGCTAGGGCAACGAGACGTTGCCCCTCCGTTGTACGATTAGCTAAGATATACCCGCGTAGACGTTTGCGTTGTACATCAATGTTCGCTGGATCAAATACACAGGCAAATGCACCTTCCCGAGCTGCTGCCTCAAGATACCTCAAGAGCAATGGACCCTGTTTCCCTTGAAAGATGCCACTTACAACACGCGGTCTAGCCATGACCCCTATCTGTGGTACTCGAAGTTGTCGAGTCAACCCACAAAGCGATAATAAAGGTTCTGACGTCACTGCTGGTCAGCCTCCTTTACGCCGCGCAAAAAATCAGTACTGAACACAGCATATTCAAGAACACGTTGAAGTGACAAACGTCGCAACTCAGGATCGATACGCCGATACATTTGTCTTCCAGGACATGGATTAACTTCAAGAATAAACGCTCTACCTTGTCGATCGACTGCAATATCTACGCCTAGTTCCACGAGTGCCACATGTTGATTAGCAATAGCGTGAAAAGCGGCAATAGCAGCTGTTTGACCACGTTCTATTGCTTGTAAAAGCAAAGCCACACGATGGTCCGGCATGCGCTTTAGCAAGTCTTCAATCGACAACGGAATAGCTCCTGTATGCAAATTTGTGGTTACCGATTCACTCGGTGCTACGCGAGCAACAATGGCTGTGCATACAGCTGAATCCACCCCTTCTGCACTAGCTTGAATCAGGTATCGCAAGTCAAATGGTTCATTGCTCATCGTCCTCATCATGTGTACTGTACGCTGGGCGATAAATGGAGTTGACATCGTCAAACGCACAAATCGCCGCAACAGATCTTGATCAGTCGCAAGTACTTCTCCATGCGCATAATTAAAACGATCAGAATTTGCCCGTGTGACGATATATCTTGAATTTTCTTCAACAATCCTTACAATTTGTTGACCTTGTGTACCCCGCACAGGTTTCACATAGACATCGCCTAACTGATGAACAGCTTTAATGAGGTCATAAGGAGATTGAATTAGAGTGACAGGTAATAAGAACGGTAACACCGCTTGTGATTTGCTTAACATCGTATGCAACAACCATTTTTCACTTTGGGTCCGCGGCAAAGTACCAATCACTGATTTGTTCGTTAAAATCATTTCATCAACGTCCATTTGCTTTCGAAAGCGAAGAGGACGTTGCACAGCACGTCTCCATACAAAATCTGGCCACGGACAGATTTCTAGACGCCATCTACGCTTTGAAGGATAGTACCGATATCCAAGCGTCTGACGCTGTTCATACTGTAAATGACCAGGAGTCACAACAAATAAGTCCACACCTTGATTTTTTGCGATCAATGCCATTTCGCGAAATAAATTGGTTTGTGGTCCAAATAAACTCCGTTTCCCAGGTAGAGCGTAAATAGCTATACTGGGACCAAAATATAACGCACTTCCACGCCTTTGCTTTCTTACACAATAGTCAGGTAAATGCAAGAAACGCTCTGCCTTTTTAGAAAAAGCAGGGCGTATAAGCGTGTTTTGTTTCACTTTCAGCGAGCGCAATCCATAAGTGATAGTCTGTAATTGTTGTGATTTCGGTATATTTTGCGGGATCACATTCCACGCTCGACGACGTACAACAGCCTTTCTCGGTGTTTTTTTAGCTAGCCCTGTCATCAGACCGCACCTCACACAAAAAGGGGCGCACTGCGCCCCACAAGTTAATTACTATTGGATGTGCGGGCGATCTACAACCCAGACTCGTCTTCGAGTGAACTTTCATCGTCGAAGCTCTCTTTTTTGTCAGTAGGTTCACACGTTAGCACCCAAATTTTCGTTTGGCCAACCACTTCAACTGATAATTCAAGTTCAACACGCACAGCGATTTCTGCCCCGTCATCGACGATCGTCGCATCCAAGCAATTCGGCTGTTGAACCATTTGAACGGAGACCACCAGGTCGTCGCGGAAACAGTTTGGATCTAATTCTTGCAGGGCGATATGTTCAACATAGGGCACAGTATCCTTGGCAACCGCCGTCTCACTGTTACCGTTATAGGAATACCATACGTTAATATCAAATCGTCCATGAACTTCAATCGTATCTCCTGCCAATGTTGCTTCGCAGGAATGATTCATCACCCAGCAACCGCCAATCGTCGTGGGGCGATTAGCAGGGCGAATCGTATACGTGGACTGGGCGTATTTGCTCCCTTTTCCACATACGGCGCTGGTGATAATCTCGCGGCATCCGGTATCTTTGGCGAGCATCACTCTGTGACCTCCTCTGAATTGTTGCATCATTACCATTGGGCGAGAGTACAACCGTGATAACAGTCTAGCCCGTTTCTGTACTTCCAACAGTATGCCGGCTGACCCTTTTTGGTGAGAACGTGTAGGTTCTCACCTGCGCCCACAGTCAACACATCGTATGCATAATGGAACCTTCCCGACACGAAAAAAGCGCCCATTTCGGGCGCTTTATCAACCTATAGCTTTATTTATACAATTTTTTGACGACATCTGCCTTGTTAACTGTGTGGAAGCACCTGAGAATATACCCGAAGCCAATTCTCTCCTGCCACCTTAGCTAACACCCTAGAGCCATAATTTCGCTCGATTTTTTGCAATAAATGAGGGTAATCAGACCCATTTCGCAGATCCCTTAAGGTCGTCTCTATACCATCAAAATCAGAACCCAATGCAACTGCATCCTCCCCAGCCACATTGAGCAGATGATCTATGTGTTTTAGTAAATCGTCTGTTGTTAACACTTCTGAAGAACCAATGAAACTGGGTACAAATGTAGCACCAATTACTCCACCAGAAGCTGCAATCGCACGGATTTGATCATCAGTCAAATTGCGGCGATGTGCAAAAACTGCCATCGCGTTACTATGAGATGCGACTACAGGTCCCTGATAAAGATCGAGAACATCCCAAACTCCACGTGGAGCAAGATGTGAAACATCCACAACCATACCTAATGTACGCATCGTTTTAACAACGTCTCGCCCAAATTGGGTCAACCCTGCACCGCGCGACTCGCCAACTCCATCTGCAACACAATTAGATCCATTCCAAGTGAGTCCAATGAGTCTTACGCCCAGTTGAAATAATGTGTATAACACACTCATCCGACCATTTAGAGCATCTGCACCCTCTAAGGATAAAATAGCGCCCTTCATCTCACTGTGCAGTACCCTTTGCATATCTTGCGTTGTTAGTACTGCTTGTATTGTATCAGAGCGTTCCACCTCACTGCGAAACCGATGAAGTGAGTCTAGTACTTTAAACAGTTGTTCAGATGCTGTTACATCTGGTTCGATGAATGTGACAAATACTTGAAGATCAACACCACTAGCTTGTAAATGTCGATAATTTTGATGTAATGCATTATCCTCATCATAAAAAGCAAGCTTCTCTTCACCCATGCGATATAAAATATCTGCATGGCCATCAACCACCCATTTTCCGTTAAACACCCAATCCCCTCCCAAGAATCCTTTGCCTATTCCGTAATATACATACGTTCTATAGAAGATGCCATACCATCATCACGTAAAGTGATAAATACAGCAGAAAATTGTCGCGCTCCATCTGCCACTTCATATTTTGCTGGCATTTGATCAAGAAATCTCTGTATGACCACATCGCGTTTCATCCCTAGGACACCATCTTTAGGCCCCGTCATTCCAACATCTGTAAGGTACGCAGTTTTTTTCGGCAAGATTCGTTCATCAGCTGTCTGTACATGGGTATGCGTTCCTACAACAGCAGAAACTTTCCCATCGGCATAAAAACCAAATGCAATTTTTTCTGAAGTTGCCTCACCGTGAAAATCCACAAAAATATGTTTTACATCATGCCCTAACTCGTCTACAATACGATCCAACGCGCGAAATGGACAGTCTGATAATCCCATAAATGTCCTTCCAATTAGACTCACTACAGCAAAACGATGCTTGCCAACTGAGCATACTGTATAGCCCCGTCCTGGAACACCAACTGGTAAATTAGCGGGACGGACAATTCGATCATCATGAGCAATGAGCTCTTGTGCCTCTTTTTGATCCCAAACATGGTTACCTAATGTCACTATCTCTACACCACAATCATATAAAAATTCAACGCTTGCGGAAGTAATACCACGACCATTCCACGCTGAATTCTCCGCATTTGCAATGACAAGATCGACATCATGAGTAGCCAGTAACTTAGGCAATACTTCCTTAACGTACTGTAATCCTGATTTCCCCGTTACATCGCCAATAAATAATACATTCACCGCTTCACACCCTTATGTATGGTACACATATGATTCATCAAATGAAGTAGAATGAACGCCACCATCCCTCAATAAGAAAAATAAAGCAGCCCATAAAGGCCGCCCTATTTTGCGTATTCTACTGCCCTTGTCTCACGAATGACGGTGACCTTGATCTGACCAGGATAATCCAATTCACTCTCAATTCGCTTGGAGATCTCCTTAGCCACCCTAATCGACTCAGCGTCGTCAACCTGCTCGGGTTTAACAATAATTCGAATTTCCCTACCTGCTTGAATCGCATAAGACTTGTCCACGCCACTAAAAGAGCATGCGATTTCTTCAAGTCTTTCTAACCTCTTCAAGTATACGTCTAATGACTCTCTTCTTGCTCCAGGCCGAGCTGCAGATAATGCATCAGCAGCTCCCACTAATACTGAAATTGCAGAAGTATATTCCACATCACCATGATGTGCTGCAATCGAATTAATGACAACAGGATGTTCTCTATACTTCTTTGCCAATTCGACACCAATTTCAACGTGAGACCCTTCGACTTCATGAGTGATCGCCTTACCCACATCATGTAATAAGCCACCACGTTTAGCCAAATTCACATCAAGGCCCAGTTCAGCTGCCATCAATCCAGCTAAGTGTGACACTTCGATGGAATGTTTTAAAACATTTTGGCCATAACTTGTGCGATACTTCAACCGCCCTAATATTTTAATCAAATCAGGGTGCATACCATGTATCCCCGTTTCAAAGGTAGCCTGCTCCCCTTCTTCACGGATTCTTTCATCAACTTCACGACGAGCTTTTTCTACCATCTCTTCAATACGAGCAGGATGAATTCTTCCGTCAGAAACTAATTTCTCAAGAGCTATTCTAGCAACTTCCCGACGAATCGGATCGAAGCCAGAAAGTATAACTGCTTCTGGAGTGTCATCAATAATCAAATCGACCCCAGTCAGCGTCTCTAAAGTACGGATGTTTCGACCCTCACGACCAATAATACGACCCTTCATTTCATCACTAGGTAATGCTACAACCGAAACAGTCGTCTCAGCTACATGATCGGCAGCACATCGTTGAATGGCGGTAGCAATAATTTCTTTAGCTTTACGATCCGCTTCTTCTTTTGCCTGCTGCTCAATTTCCTTCATGAGTTGTGCTGCATCATGTTTACACTCGGAACGTACCTGAGCTAAAATCAATTGTCTTGCATCACTTGCCGTCAACCCAGAAATCATCTGTAATTCATCAGCTTGACGCCTTACCGAGTCTTCAAGCTGAAATTTCAACTCTTCTACCACTTTTTCTTCACTAGCTACAATCTCTAATCGTTTCTCAAGTGACTCTGCCTTGCGATCTAGCGCTTCTTCTTTTTGCAGTAACCGACGCTCTAATCGTTGAACTTCCATTCGTCGTTCACGAAGTTCACGCTCCGCATCATTGCGGATGCGGTGACCTTCTTCCTTAGCCTCTAATACTGATTCCTTAAGTTTACTTTCCGCAGTTTTTTTAGCGGACTCTACAATTTGTTCAGCTTGCGCTCTTGCACCTGCAAGAGACATCTCCACAGATTTGCTACGAACTCGTATCCAGAACAGCATTCCTCCGCCCACCACTGCAGCTGTAACAAGAATCGCAACGATGAACATAATGGAGGATATCATTTTTTCATCTGCCTCCCACCCGTATCCGAGAGGGACGCTGAGTAACATTCAGAAAATCATCATAACACTGAATGCAATGTTTCAAACCGCTATTCATCACATTTCAAAAACAGCAGGTATACGCACAGAAAAGTATACGATACGTACCAATCACTGTCAACCAATAATCAATTGATCATCATCCTAATAATTGGTCGAAAACTTTATGTATCGTACTAGCGCTATATCCCTTTCTCCCAAGGAAGGCACCTAAAATCGTCTTTAATTTTCGTTCTCGTTCTTCAGGAGGTAATTCTTCGTGTTCTAGTTTGCGTTCAATTTGTTCAAGCTTTTTTCGTCCGGCCTGCAACGCTCCGCGAAACTCATCATATTCGCTCACTTGTAATGCTTTTATAATTTGGTCCTTCGTCACACCACGCCGTAATAATTTAGCAGTCAAGGCCATTTTACTCGGCGTGTTGACTGTTTTTTGCGCCGCAGAAACAGTCGTGCTGATCAATTCTCCATCGTTAATCGCCTGATACTTACGCAACCATGCAAGCGCCTCTAAGGCAATCGTAGGTGTGTAATTTTTCTGTTTCACCAAGAACTGAAGCACTTCTGCCTCAGTTCTAGCTTTTCGTTTCACATACACTACAGCGTCCTCAATGGCCTGATGTGTAGCATCTTCAATACGAAGTAGCTCTTGTACCCTTTCATCACATACATTGCCAATTCTAAGACCAATCCGTTCTACACTCATCACTAAGTAGGGACCCACTATCGTTCCATCTTCCAAATGAATAAAAAGACGTTGCACATTTTCAGGATCTCTAACTAGTTGACAAACACTTTTATCTTCCATATTCAACCATCCCGACATTCTCTATGCATTTTATTCTTCAAAATCAAGATCATCTTCATCTTCTGCAGAATTGCCAAAATGAGTTGGTGCCGTCATCGTTTCAATGGTAATTGATTGTTCGCGAATCTTTGCCTCAATCTCTGCGGCAACATCCGAATGCTCCTTCAAATACAGTTTTGCATTCTCTTTTCCTTGACCAAGGCGTTCATCACCATATGAATACCACGCACCACTTTTTTGAATAATCTCTAGCTCAGTACCTAAGTCGACAATACTCCCTACTCTTGAAATGCCCTCACCGAACATAATGTCCACTTCGACTTGTTTAAATGGGGGCGCTACTTTGTTCTTCACTACTTTAATTTTTGTCCGACTACCTACAAGATCATTACCCTGTTTAAGCGATTCACCACGGCGAACTTCTAAGCGGATCGTGGAATAGAATTTTAAAGCTCGTCCACCTGTTGTAGTTTCTGGATTGCCAAACATGACGCCTACTTTTTCACGAATCTGGTTGATAAATATGGCAATCGTCTTGGACTTGTTAATCGCTCCACTCAACTTGCGCAATGCCTGAGACATCAACCGAGCTTGTAACCCAACGTGCGAGTCACCCATCTCTCCTTCAATCTCAGCTTTAGGAACCAGTGCCGCCACTGAATCAATAACAATAATATCTACTGCACCACTCCGCACCAATGCCTCAGCAATTTCTAGTGCTTGCTCACCAGTATCTGGCTGTGAAATCAGCATCTCATCGATATTTACACCGAGTTTATGGGCATATAAGGGATCAAGGGCATGCTCTGCATCAATAAATGCAGCTTGTCCACCCAGACGTTGGATTTCAGCGATCGCGTGTAGTGCAACGGTCGTTTTCCCCGATGACTCTGGACCGTAAATTTCGATAATTCTACCACGTGGATATCCACCAACACCAAGTGCAATATCCAAAGCCAAAGAGCCTGTGGACACCGTTTCGATATTCATCGACGATGAAGCCTCACCCAAACGCATAATAGAGCCTTTACCAAACTGTTTCTCTATCTGCTTTAACGCCAAATCTAATGCACTTTTGCGATCTGCCATACTCGAAACACGTCCTTTATAAGTTTATCAAAATAAAATGTGAAACTGTCTGTTGTCATATAGAGGTTGTTCAAAAAGGGGTCAGAACTCCCCGGCGCATGGCAGCGTCAGCGCCAAGAACGCTCCCTCACGTACCCAAAACGTACGCTCAGTCCACATTCTTGGCTTACTTCCTTGCACTGCATGGGTCTTACCTGCCCCCTTTTTGAACAGGCTCATATAGTAGCATTCATCACGTACTCCACTACGCCAGAAAACAGAAGATCAGTACGTTCCCAATAAAAATGATAGTAAGTATATTGTACTCGTCTATTGCCAAAAATACAAACGTTTGTTCGTGTATATTCTAAAGTAAATAAAGTTATACAGCAAAAGGAGTCGCTGCACCACCATTCGCGCAACGACTCCCCTCCGCTTATTTTTGTATACTCTTACGCTTTGTTAAATTTGCGCATCGATCCGTCACCAGAACGTGGACGAGCTGGCTCTAAATTAATCCGCATGCCATTCACACGTGCCTGACGCAATGATTCAAAAACAAAGGGAGCTGACTCTTCTTCCACTTCAACAAACGTAAACTTCTCAAAAATATCAATTTTCCCAACAGTATTACTTGGGATACCTGACTCTTCTGCAATCATGCGCACGATATCGCCAGGAGACATTCGAGCACTCCGGCCAATATTAACAAAGAACCTCACCATGCCAGAAGCTGCACCCGTATCGCCAAAATCGTACTTTTCCGTCTCATCGGCTTCCAGTTCACCTGCAGAAGCTAGTTTTAAGGCGGCCGCTGCAAGGTCGATCGGATCTAATTCATCAACCAATTTTCCAAGCACAGCACGATAGGAGGCAAGTCCACCACTTTGCACCGTTTGCTGTAAACGATCGCGCCAAATCTCCGCTTGACGTTCCGCTACATCTGCAAGCGATGGGACTTCACGAGCTTGTATAGTTGCTTTAGTTTCCCGTTGGATTGTTTTTAAGAGTTTAAATTCTCTTGGAGTAACTAAAGTTACAGCTAATCCACGACGTCCTGCACGACCTGTACGGCCAATGCGGTGAACATATGCTTCTGTATCTTGTGGAATGTCATAGTTAAATACATGCGTGACATTACCAACATCAATTCCTCGCGCAGCTACATCGGTTGCGACCAATAATTCAATATCACCTGTACGGAACCGTTTCATCACTCGATCACGTTGTGCCTGACTTAAATCACCATGTAATCCATCTGCTAAGTAGCCTCTGGAAATAAGTGCTTCAGTCAATTCATCGACTCCACGCTTTGTACGGCAAAAGATCATGCCAAGTGTAACATCTTCACTATCAATAATCCTGCACATGCTATCAAGTTTTGTGCGCTCCAACACTTTATAATACACTTGATCAATCAGAGGCACAGTCATTTCTCCACGAGCCATCTGTACATGCTCTGGGCTTTTCATATAGCGATTCGATAGACGCTTAACTTCAGCTGGAATTGTCGCAGAAAAGAGAAGTGTTTGTCGATCTTCTGGGATCGTCTGCAAAATAGACTCAATATCTTCGATAAAGCCCATATCGAGCATTTCATCTGCTTCGTCTAATACAACCGTCTTTACTTTATCCAACTTCAACGTGCCTCGGCGCAGGTGATCAAGAACGCGCCCCGGTGTTCCTATAACAATATTGACGCCTTGTTCTAATGCACGGATTTGATGTCCAATTGATTGCCCACCATAGATCGGCAATGTCCGCACACGTTTGAATTTAGCAATTTTACGCATTTCTCCAGCTACCTGTATAGCTAATTCACGTGTAGGCAGCAATACAATAGCTTGAACAAATCTACCAGTGCCTACTGCTTCTACTAGCGGAATACCAAAAGCAGCCGTTTTACCCGTACCTGTTTGAGCTTGTCCGATTACATCTTTTCCTTCTAAAATTAAAGGAATACATGTGGTTTGAATCGGAGATGGCTCTTCATAGCCCATTTCATCAATGGCTTCTTGTAATTTTTTGCTTAATTGAAATTCTAAAAACGACGTCATCCAATCACCCTCATCATCTAATTAACTCTTGTAAAAGCAAATACATTGCTAATTTTGCTGCCCTTATTCTTACTTGCATTCGGTTGCCAGAAAAAACTCTACGCATAACCTTTACCCCATCGGCGGAAGCGACTGCTGTATACACTAAGCCAACAGGCTTATCTACTGTAGCTCCACCAGGGCCAGCAATGCCAGTCACACTGACTCCGTAATCTGTACCAAGCGCTGCTCGCACACCTTGCGCCATCGCTCTTGCGACCTCTTCACTTACAGCACCGTGTTGTTCGAGTGAATTCTCTGAAACTCCAAGGATCGCTCTCTTGACTGCGTCAGAATAGGATACGACAGATCCCAAAAACACCTCAGAACTACCGGGTAAATCTACAATCATAGAACTAAGCATACCACCCGTACAACTCTCAGCAAATGAAATGGTTTTTCCGCGTTCTTGCAGTTCATGAAACACTACTTGAGCAAGAGATGTATCATCAAAGCCATACACATACTGCCCCAAACGCTTCATCAATTCTTTTTCAACTGGCGCAATCAATGCTATAGCTTCTTCACGCACAGCCGCCTTTGCAGTCAAGCGCAAAACCATTTCACCTTCAGATGCCAAAGGTGCAAGTGTGGGGTTTGTTTGTCCCCTCATCATGTCTTGCAGCATCGATTCAACATCTGATTCTCCAATTCCATACAGGCGCAAAACCCGACTATGGATCACAGAAGAACCCGATAGAACTGCTATTTTAGGACGAACCGACTCTTCAAACATTGGCCGCATCTCAAGCGGGGGGCCAGGCAACAAAAAGAAATGGTGACCTTCATGGCGCACATACTGTCCTGGTGCTGTTCCACGCGGATTGACGAGGAATTCGGCATCACCAATTTGCAAGGCCTGTCTCCGGTTGGTTTCAGATGGTTCTTTATTCATACGCAAAAAATAGGGCAGTACATGTTCCTCATACGCTTGTGCAGAAAAAGTCAGCGGAAGATTACACGCCTCAGCTACCGCATCACGTGTGACATCATCACCCGTTGGACCTAGTCCACCAGTCAAAATCACTATCTGCGATCGCGCCATCGCTCGCTTGATCAGCGCAGTCAAGCGATCCACATTATCACCCACTGCAGAGTGATAATAAACTGATACACCCAGTTTAGCCAATTCTTCAGATAAATAGCGCGCGTGAGAATTATCAATTTGACCGAGCAGTATTTCCGTTCCGACTGCAATCAATTCTGCAGAAAGCATCTTTTGCCAACTCCCTTATCACTAACGAGTGGCCTGACGTTATGACTGCGCGCCAAGTACATGCCTATTTTTCATGAAATAATCGATACCACTAATAACTGTCATGATCGCTGCCGCGTACAGAGTAATCACATCAAACGGGATCCCTATATAGGAAAAGGGGAAATCACCGATCATAATTTCAACCAGAGCAATCATCTGTAATGCTGTCTTCCACTTCCCAAGTCCGCTCGCTGCAATCACTTCACCTTCAGAGGAAGCGACAGCACGCAATCCAGTCACAGCAAACTCTCGCGCAATAATAATAATCGCGATCCACGCTGGAACCTTTTGCAATGCCACCAAACAGATCAATGATGTAGACACAAGCAATTTATCTGCCAACGGATCCATGAATTTACCGAAATTAGTAATTAACTTCCTTTTGCGAGCGATATATCCGTCTAAGCTGTCTGTACTGGCGGCAATTATAAACACGAATGCAGCAATGAGTTCCCCACCCGAGATGATACGTCCACCTGTGTACACTTGAAATAGTGGAATGCGTACCAGCAAAAACAGCATGACAATTGGAACCATGATCATTCTGGCTATAGTAATGCGGTTAGCCAGATTCACCTAGACGGCCTCCCCCACAAGATCAAATTCAAATGCATGCGAAATGCGAACCGGAACAATCGTACCAATCTGCAAATCCCGACCCGTCACGTACACAACACCGTCAATTTCTTTAGCATCAAACGGTGTTCTACCTACGTAGATCGAATGATCATCTTGGTCATAACCCTCAATCAACACCGGCACCACATCACCTACATGACGACTCATCCGAGCCGAAGCGACTCGTCGTGCAGTTTCCATCAATTCACTTGCGCGTCGTTCCTTTACTGAATCATCAACTTGAGTTGAAAAGGTGGCTGCTGGAGAAGACTCTTCTGCAGAGTAAGTAAATACCCCTATATGGTCAAATCCAATCTCTTCAACAAATAGTTGTAATCGTTGAAAATCCTCCTCAGTTTCTCCAGGGAAACCTACAATGAACGAGGAGCGCAATACCACACCAGGAATTCGATCTCTCATCTTCGCTACTAACTCGCGAATGTGCCGTTGCCGTCCAGGACGCTGCATGGCTCGCAAGATATGATCCTCTGAATGTTGCAAAGGCATATCAATATATTTAACAACTTTTGGCAGTATGCGAAAAGCTTCAATCAGATCATCAGTAAAATATCCTGGGTATGCATAATGCAAACGAATCCACTGCAAACCATCAATATCATTTAAAGCGCGCAGTAAATCTGGTAATTGTCGCTTCCCATACAAATCTAATCCGTATTGTGTTGAGTCTTGAGCAATCAAATTCACTTCGCGTACACCCTGTGCCACAAGTTGCTTCGCCTCAGTCACGATACTTTCAATCGTTCGCGAGCGAAACGTCCCTCTCATCTGTGGAATCACACAAAATGTACACTTATGATCGCACCCTTCTGCAATTTTAATATATGCAGAAGGTCCACCAGAGGTTTTACGCGGTGTAAATTCATCATAAATATAAACAGGATTACCCGTCCACTTAGGACGCTCTCCATTTTTCGCCTGTTCGATGAGTTCAACAATGCGTGGAAACTCTCCAGTACCCACAAGTCCATCAATCTCAGGAATCTCCAAGAGCAGTTCTTCTGCGTAACGTTGTGCCATACATCCCGCGACAAGTAGCTTTTTACCTGGATGCTTGTCTGCCGCTAGACGTAAAATGGTATCCACTGACTCTTGCTTTGCTGCATCAATAAACGCACAAGTATTCACAATGACAACATCCGCCAAATCCGGATCATCAGTCATGGTATACCCTTTTTGCTCCATCAAACCGACCATAACTTCTGAATCCACCGCGTTTTTTTCGCAGCCTAAAGTTACAATCGAAACGCGTTGATTTGCCATCGATATCTTCCTCCACGTTACAGCAAGACAAAAAAATGTAGCGGAATTCGCCGCCACTTTCCATGTACCCATTTCACTCTTATAAATTATAGAGTGTTACAGATCAAGTGTCAAAACTTATTATTTGAAACAAGCCTCATCGGTAATTGACATACTGCAAATCTGCCGCTAAATCTTCGCCTTTTAACGTTTGTATCACCATTTGAAGATCATCACGACTTTTTCCCGTTACCCGTACTTGATCCCCTTGTAACGTTGCCTGCACCTTTAGTTTAGAATCTTTAATGATTTTCACAATCTTTTTTGCTACATCTTGCTCAAGACCTTGTTTAATGCGAATGGTCTGTCGCACTGTCCCCTTGGCAGCAGGCTCAACCACTTGATAATCTAAACTTTTCAAAGAAATTCCACGTTTAATAAGCTTAGTCTGTAAAATATCAATCACACTCGTAAGCTTATATTCGTCATCACTCACAACGACAATATCTTCATCGCTCATGTTGATCTCACTCTTACTGCCCTTAAAATCAAAACGCGTCTGCAATTCCTTTTGCGCCTGATGAACCGCATTAATCACCTCTTGCACATCAGCATTTGACACAATATCAAACGAAGCTTCCTTCGCCATCAGAACACTCCCCCTATTTTTTCACAAAGGAATACGTATATCCTCCAAGTGCTGATCGAACAAGCGGTACAGGTAATCCATTGATCGTCATGGAAATATTTCTGCTAGCCCCTGCGTCAATCGAAATAGAATGAACTGCAGTCCATGATTGAGTCTGACCAGGTGCCACAATTGCACTTGTCACCAGCATTTGTCCGTCGCCAACAACCTGAATCCAGCACTTACCTGATACCCCGGTAACAGATAGTTGTAATGGTGCGGTGCTTGCCACTTGAAATGAAGTAGAAAGTGATGTGTTACTAACCTCTGTTAGGACCACTTTGGGTGCTGTTGGTATACTCTTTTTCACATGTTGTTTACTAATTCCTTTAGCTTTTGTAGTACCCGCCGTCCCATGAGCAGTCGATGTAGTCACAGAAACCGCTGACTTGGTTACTCGCGGCTGATTCATAGCAGTTGTTATGACCACAATGAGCGTTAAAACAACTACGCCAAGTGCAAGTATGCCCATTTTGTTTTGCCACGGAAACCGTTCTTCTTTTCTACCTACTTGAGTCGCCCTTTGCCGTCTATCGGCATGTACTGTTTGTGACTGTTTACGTGCGGTCCCCGCTACAAAATTTGGTGTAGAACGATACACAGCCTCATCTGTTGTATTACCCTGCATGGCACCTTCCTTTTGGGCCAAATATTGAGCCGTGAGTTTTGCACCATCTAACCCTAAAAAATCTGCATAACTGCGAATAAACCCGCGCGCATAGACTATACCTGGCATAATACTGAGATCGCCTTCTTCAATCGCCTGCAGATAGCGACTGCGGATCTTTGTCGTTTCCACTACCTCTGATAGTGTCATATTGCGTGACTCACGTGTTTGACGCAAATAATTACCTAGTTCACGCAACGCAGCACGTTCTTTTCCTACCTCATCACGCGTGCTTCCCAATCCGTTCTCTTGCAACGGAATTCCTCCTTAAACTCATTCCAACTGCATTATCCCTCCATCAATGGATCTTCTAGCGCTTGGTAAGTAATCTCTTCATCCATCGAGTTGCGCAATTCAACGACACGATCAAACAAATTCCATGAAAACTCAGTGCGCTGTACAAATAAATCCGGGTGTTCAATAATTTTAGGAGCATTTAATCGCAATACCCGGCGCACCAACCGCATATGATCCTCGTTTCCTCTCATTGTCGACACAATACCATCAATGATATACACGTGATCATCTGTACTTAGCTCATCATCTGTAAGATCTGTTCGTAAAGTTTGCTTCAAAAGAGTAGATGATACAAATGTCCAGCGTTTACCTGCATAAACACTAGCGGCCACCATAGACTCCGTCTTCCCCACACGCGGCATGCCTCGAATACCCATCACCTGATTCCCCGATAGCTTTAAATGCTCACCGACGAAGTCAACTAATAGACCTAAATCATCACGCGTAAATTTGTATGTCTTATATGGAGCATCATCTACTTCGCGTTCAATCAATTTCCCATGCTTTAATGCAAGGCGATCCATTAAATGTGGGGGACGCAGTGCGGTAACGATAATATTATCCACTTGCGAGAGCATGGCTTGAAGCGTGTCAATACGCGCCGGATCATTGACTTGAAGTAAAAATCCTCGTCTTCTATCGTGAACACCACTTACCGTCACAATATTGATCGAGAGCATACCCAGTACAGAGGCAACATCACCTAGCAATCCAAAGCGATCTTTCTGAATGTGATATTCAAAATACCATTCTCCTGATTCAGCCAATACATTCACCTATCCTTTCGGACTTCCCGAAGTTTTAGTAGTACCAGTGGTGTTTGTTTTTTGTGAAACAGAAGAGCCCACAGAAGTTGGCTGTTTTGATGTTGTAGGCTGTGACCCTGATGTTGATGTCGTTGTTGAAGTAGTGCTTGTCGATGACGGTGTATTAGTTGTTGTAGTTGACGATGATGTTTTGGCGACAGTCCCTTGCTTCTTAGTCGATGGAACTGTTTGAATGCTTGTCGCCCCCTGGCCACTTGCAGATGGTGCAGTAGGCACCGCCGGAGGAGTATGGGCATTAGATGGGACTGGGATCAATGCATTTGGAACTGGCAGGTGCATAGACAATGCCTGTTGTACAGTTGGAGCCGCAGATGAAAATTGACTAGATCCAATCGTACCTTCAGTTAAGAGATTCTGATAAACACCTACACCCTTGGCGCCTTGCCAACCTATGTATCCTGATAAATCGGTAAACTGCCCACCTGCCGTCTCAATGATAGCTGGCAACGTGACATCAGAAGATAAATCTTTTAATACAAGGGAAAGTCCAGATGCCAGAAAAGTACTCGCTGCAACCTTACCTTCTTGTTGTCCATAACTAGGTGAACTCGCTCCTAGATTGATGTCAATCACAGGTACCATAGATGTTTGTACCGCTTGTTTCACCTTTTGTGAAAGAGAACCGGCAACAACAATAGCTCGTACAGGAGTTCCAGTTACCATCAACAACTGCTGTGGAATACTACCACTAAAATAAACAGGCAATGCAGTCGAATACGCACAATGCATACCAGAAGAAATGGCAGATATCACATCGGTGTTTATGATCGTTGAAGGTAAATTGCCAAGAATGATCCCAACTGGTTTACCATAACCATGAATTCCACCTGCCATATAACCAGCTATGGAAGACAAAAATCCGACATTCGGTATGACCCATGTAACGTTAGTTGGAGGTGCAGAGACTCCCGTGTAACCAATCCACACAAAATGAGTATCTGGCATACTTAAAGCCAATGATTGGTCACTTGCAGATGGGTTGAGGAATACCACAACTTTTGCATGCGTTGCTTGTACATCTTGACGAAGAAGCGCCTGATGCGCAGGCTCCGTCAAGCTAACTGTTGTAATACCGTTTTGCGATTGTCCTAGCACTTGTGCAAGTCCCGGTTCTGATAGAACACTTGATGTGCCTACAACCACAACATCTGTCCGTTTTGTATTGGCAGTTAGCGTACGTACATTCACAAAACCGCACCCAGTTACCCCAATCGATAGCATACATACGGCCGCTGCCGATATCACGCGTCGAACATTTCGCAAAATGACTAAATCCCCCAAAGTATAGCGAGTTTTCTAGATGATGACCTTAAAAAGTTGTGTATTGTGTTCATTATTGTACCATGATACACATTGCCTGCAAAACCATAATTGATTTATTTACTTGCGAGACTCGCTGTAAAACCTCATAATAGACAGTGAGGTGTGGACGATGAACTCCAATCATGAGCATTACTCTGTAGCACGTGCCTTTTATCAATTGGACTTTTACTTAGATGCAATTCATGCACCTTTTACAGTGAAAGATTTATATCATAGCGCTTATGCGGAAAAAAGAAAAAACCACTATGATGATAAGTGGCTTGATCACTTAGAAGAAGATAGTCATATCAGAGACAGTCTAGAAGATTCGTTTACGGCACATACGATCGTAGAAACATTGTTAAAAACGGGACATGAAGCTGTTTTAAGACAGCTAATTAAACATCTACGTAAAGAACGTATACACTTCACACAACTGTATATCTCTGGTGCAGGTCGAAAAAAACCATAAAATCATGAATTCCATGAAGAGCAGATTAAAAGACTCTTAAGGCTGTTGATATTCAGCAAATGCTTGTTGTGACATTGCATTGGTATAGCGATCTATGGAGGCCAGATCATGGGTCAATTGCTCGCCCTGATCTGGTGCAAAAGCACTAAGTGTCAACGTTTTTGCCTCTTGATCGCCCAATCCAACTGCCATAACATAGCGCCCTTGCTCCTCGATGTATACAGAAGCAAAATCAACCTTGATACCTGGTATACGATAAGCTGCAAGTAGATAGCGTGTAGCATCATCTGATGCCGTCAAGTACGTATGTGGCAATCCGCGCAACGACGAGGTAGCTACAATCGACACTCCACCATCTGTCAATCTCTGCACGTAGATCTCTGAAAGTCCTGGAACAGCTGCCTTTAAATCAGTAGCAATTTTTTGCGTTTCAGCATCCGATACTGTTTGCAAAGATACATTTTCTGAAAATCCACTAACTCCAGAAACCTGATGACTCATAAGATCAGGTTTTTTTTGTGTACCTCCAGTCTGTTCAAAAAAAGCTACCATAAATGCCATGATCGATACGATCACCAAAAAGGCGATTCCCTTTGTCGTGGATGTCCCTCTCGCAAGCTTTACATGAGCATTTACACGGCTAAAAGAATGATTTCTTCTCATTCATAACACCCCTTTGTCGCGTACTACGATATTAATTCATCATACGCGACAAACAGGAGAACATGTCCACTTATCCGTTGGAAGAATGCCTCGCTAACCATTGATCACGACTCATAAGTACAGCTCTTGGTTTACTATTCTCAAATGGGCCAACAATCCCTACAGCCTCTAACGAATCCACTAGACGTGCGGCACGAGCATAACCCACTTTTAATTTCCGTTGCAAAAATGATACGGACGCCTGCTCAGATTCCACAACTAGTCGAACCGCCTCCTCAAAGAGCGGATCCATATCTTCTGCTTGTGACCCTTTTTCTTCTATAAGAACGCTAAAATCATCTAAGTACTCAGCTTCCTGTTGTCTTCTGATGAATTCCACTAATTTCTCAACCTCGGACTCAGATAAAAATGCGCCTTGTAATCGAACCGGTTTTGATGAACCTACTGGCATATAAAGCATATCTCCACGACCTAATAATTTTTCTGCACCGATACTATCGAGAATTGTCCGTGAATCTACACCCGAAGAAACAGAAAATGCGATTCGTGAAGGAATATTGGCCTTGATTAACCCTGTAATGACATCGACAGAAGGCCTCTGTGTAGCCACAACAAGATGAATTCCAGATGCTCTAGCCATCTGTGCTAGCCGGCAGATGGCATCTTCTACATCTCCTGGAGCCACCATCATGAGATCAGCCAGTTCATCGATAATAACAACAATAAGAGGCAACTGTGGTTTGCCTTGTTTTTGTGCAAACATGTTATACCGTTCTAAGTCCCTCACTTTAGCAGAACTAAATAACTCATAGCGATGTTCCATTTCTGCAATCACTTTACGTAGCGCCGCAGCCGCTCTGCGAGCTTCTGTCACCACAGGGGCAAATAGATGTGGAATACCATTATAAACACCGAGCTCAACCATTTTGGGATCAATTAAAATTAATTTAACTTCGTCAGGTTTGGCCCGAAATAAGATACTGGCAATAATTCCATTGATACAGACACTTTTACCCGAACCTGTCGCACCAGCCACCAATACGTGAGGCATTTTAGCGAGATCTCCGACAATCGTGCGGCCACCGATGTCTTTTCCAAGAGCAAAGGATAACAAACTTTGTGCATGTAAAAAATCTTCACTTTCTACCACTTCTCTAAAAGTAACTACGGAAATTTCTTTATTAGGGACTTCAATACCCACGGCAGATTTTCCAGGAATAGGTGCCTCGATTCGAATATCACGAGCTGCTAACGCAAGCGCTAAATCATTTGTCAAATTTAAAATTCTCGATACTTTAATTCCTGCTGCTGGTTGAATTTCATATCGCGTAACTGTTGGTCCGCGGCTATATCCTAAAACAGTGACATGAACACCAAAACTTTCGAACGTCTCAGCCAATTTTCGCGCATTATTTTGCAAATCACGTTGCGAAGATTGTGTCTCACTTCGCTTCACAGTGCTTCTATCGAGTATTCGTGCGTCAGGTAAGTGATATGGACGGCTAACTACTGCAGGAACGACTTCACTTTCTTCATGGTTGATCTCTATACCATGGTCAGCATCTAACCTATCTCCTCTTGGCAGTGGATCTGGAGCAAGCTCTTTGGGTTTACTACTTGGCAAATGCACCGTAATACGACCTCGTGCTTCATCTACATTGAGGTCCGATTCCCGAGGTGCGAGAGCATTTGCAGGGACGAGCGCGAGTGGATCGCCTTGTGGCTCATCACCACTAAAAACAAAGTCTTCATATCCGGGGTCATCGATATACGGCACACCAAAATCAGGGAACGGAAACGATGTTTTATCATCAACTGGAGTCTTATTTAAATCATGAACGATATCAAAATCATTAAATACTTCATCGATAACTGGCTCTGTCTTACTTTTACGTCGCTTTTTTTTGATTGTTGCTTCATCGATCTCATCGGATGCAATGATATCCTTTGAATGTTGCGCTAAACGTTCAGAAGAGACCTTGCGTTTGGGACGTTTTTTCTGTCCTTGCATACGTGTGGCAGTAAATTTCACAAACCGAGTATAGCTACGTTCAAAACGCTTCTCAAAGAATTGCGAACCCTTTTCAATCGTACCCACGATCGACTTACGCGTCATCAGTACAATGGCAATAATGGTTGCGACAATTAAAACGAGCATCGTCCCAGTCACTGCAAATAGATATTTAAATCCAGCAAATAGTGCATATCCAACCATACCTCCACCTGCATTCGATGGAGGCAAAACAGTGGATTGATCCACTACCAGTACACGTAAAGATTGCGTAAGTGATGTAATGCCAAGCTGTGTTAAATGCAATAAATCAGGGTGAATGGTACCGTATTGAATGACACCTTGAGAATATAAGTCAAGTTCGCTCCACACTAAGATAATAAGAAGGATCATTGCAACACCAACCTGAAATAAGGTAAAGCGAAAACGATTGCGCCGTATCATCACAATACTTGCAATCCACATCAAATAGATGGGTATCAAAAAATGCCAATTACCAGCCAACATCACACAAAGGTCATCAAGACCTTGTCCCACTGCACCAAGATCCCCAAGTGTAACAAGTCCTACTACAAAAGCTAATAAACCGAGTACTTCATACTTCAACACGCGTTTTGCGTGATCGAGTTTGGCCATCTCTTAAATCCTCCAAATAAATACACGTTCATTACGGTGATTTCATCTACTATAATTCTGCTAACAGCTTAGAAAATCCTGCATAGTCGCAGAAAAGCGGATCCCGCATCAGGCGGAACCCGCAATCGAGCATAACAACATCTACATTAGAAACTGAGTGACATCCAAAATCTTACCAGGAGAAAAATCTTCTCTTAGATAATCTGCGGGTCGCGGAGAGATGAGTCGATGAATTCTCATCTGCCCATAACCTATCCATTCAACCATGAGAGTAGCACCACGATACTCAATAGCCTCAAGCTTTGCTTGGCGACTGGGATCGTCATACCCTTCTAACACCGTTTCAATAGGAACAATGGACCATAGGATCATTGCAAGACACTTCGCGATCTGAAACCCCGATATTCCTCGATTAGTTCGCGGATTTTGCGCATCGCTTGACCCAATCCACCAATTTCATCGATCAGACCATAAAAGACTGCATCGCGCCCCACAACCGACGTTCCAATATCACGGGCTAATTCTCCGGTGGTTAACATGAGTTGTTTTAATGTCTCCTCAGTAATTCGAGAATGCATCGTAATAAACCGCGTTACCCGTTCTTGCATCTTTTCAAGATACTCAAAACTTTGGGGGACACCAATCACCAATCCATTGAGGCGAATCGGATGAATCGTCATCGTCGCACTTTCTGCAATAAACGAATAATTACTTGCAACAGCGATGGGGACACCAATCGAATGTCCTCCACCTAGTACGAGCGTAACTGTAGGTTTTGACATGGATGCAATCATTTCCGCAATAGCTAAGCCCGCTTCCACATCTCCACCCACAGTATTTAAAATAATCAATACTCCCTCTATATGGTCGTTTTGTTCAGCTGCCACTAGTTGGGGAATCATGTGCTCGTACTTAGTTGTCTTATTTTGAGGAGGTAATACGATGTGTCCCTCAATTTGACCCACGATGGTAAGACAATAAATATTTGACTCATCAATCACTGGATTGGTTTGCCCGAGTTTTTCGATGTTTTCAGCTACAGATGACTGTTCATGTTGCTCCATCGGTATTGACTCCGGCATTTCTCCAGTAGGAACATTTCCTGTGAAAGCTTGTCCATGATTAAATCCCATTGTGCCATGACTCATATGCGTCACTCCTAATCAGTCTCGCTGGTAGTATGTCGCACTGCATGGCATCTATGCCCACTTTTATTACGCTTCCATAATAATTGGCAATACCATTGGCCTACGCCGTGTTTGTTCGTACAAGAACCGCGATAAGGCATCTCTGACGCCCGTCTTTAGCCCGTTCCAGTCATTGATGTTTTCTGTAGCAAGCCTTTGTAATGTAGAGGAGACAATGCGATTGGCTTCATCAAGCAATTGCTCAGACTCGCGAACATATACAAAGCCACGAGAAATAATATCTGGACCAGATAGAATCGTGCCTGTCTGTTTCGATAAAGTTACCACAACCACTAAAATACCATCTTGCGATAATAACTTACGGTCTCGCAAGACAATATTGCCGACATCTCCGACACCTAACCCATCGATCATAATCGCACCGGCCTGAACTTTGCCCCCCATGCGCGCGACTCCACCTTGAAATTCAAGCATGTCACCATTGTCCATGATAAATATATTCTGCGGATCAACACCAGTTGCAATGGCAAGTTCTTTATGGCGGTTTTGCATTCTAAATTCACCATGAACTGGAACAAAATACTTTGGACGAATAAAATTAAGCATTAATTTCAGTTCTTCTTGGCTACCATGACCAGATACATGAACGCCTGAAACAGACTGGTAAATGACATTTGCGCCAATCCGAAAGAGCTGATCAATCGTACGAGATATGGATTTTTCATTTCCTGGGATAGGAGAAGACGCCATAATGACCGTATCACCTGGATAAATCTCCACTTTCCTATGTGCCGAACGCGCCATTCGCGTAAGTGCAGACATCGGCTCCCCTTGAGAACCTGTCGTCAAAAGCGCGATCTCCCGTGCTTGATAACGCGAAATATCATCAGGCTCAATCAGCGTCGTAGGCAATACTTGTAGATATCCTAAATCTCTCGCAATGGTCAAGTTATTGACCATGCTACGCCCAACAACAGCTACTTTACGTGATGAACGTTCAGCAGCAAAGATCACCTGTTGTAAACGGTGGATATTGGAAGCAAACGTGGAAAGAATAACACGTCCTTCCGCATTGCGAAAAACTTCATCGATGGTAGCACCAACTGTCCGTTCGGACATGGTAAACCCTGGGCGTTCGGCATTCGTGCTATCTGATAACAGGGCAAGTACCCCGCGTTTACCTAGTGCCGTCATCTTCGCATAATCTGCATGCCGTCCATCAACCGGAGTTTGATCAAACTTAAAGTCACCCGTCTGAACCACAATACCTTCCGGCGTATCAATAGCAAATCCAACAGCATCTGGGATGCTATGATTGACATGAAAACAGGAAACAGTAAATTCACCAAGCTGAATTTCACTTTCATTTGTAATTGGAATCAGCTTTGTCTGATCCAATATTCCATGTTCGCGAAGTTTAGCCTCCACTAAGCCAAGCGTCAATCGCGTTCCATACACTGGAACTTGTAACGTTTTTAGCACATAAGGAAGCCCGCCGATATGATCTTCATGAGCATGAGTCAAAAAGAGACCTTTGAATTTTTGCTTATTTTCGACAAGAAAAGTGATGTCAGGGATAACAATATCGACCCCGAGCATCTCTTCTTCAGGAAATTTCAAACCCGCATCGACAACAATCATGTCATTGCCGTAAACATATGCCGTCATATTTTTGCCGATTTCCCCTAGTCCGCCAAGGGGAATGATCGTCAATTTATTTGAAAAGTTCTTACTCAACAGTACACCTCCACCAATCACAATCTCACCATTAACAAAAGCAGGGCATTTCTAACCGCACTCGTCTGGTAGTCCGATTATACATGACCTGCCGATACGATCTCAAGAATGCCTTACACTGTTTTACGAAAAAAAATTAATGTACTGTGGATAAATCAACCAAAGATCCTAAGGTACGACGCAATTCTCTCATTTCTTCCGCACTAGCTGGTACTAACGGAAGTCTTACCGATCCAACGCGAATATCGATCATCTCTAACGCTGCCTTTACGAGAACGGGATTTGATGTTTTAAATAAGCCTTCAAACAAGGGCATTAAGCGATGATGAATATGTCGCGCTGTAAGTAGATCGCGATCAAAAAAAGCGCGCAACATATCGTGCATTGATTGACCAGCGACATGCGCGGCAACACTTACTACACCATAGCCTCCCAGAGCTAAAATGGGAAGTGTAAATTTATCATCTCCACTATAAACATAAAAATCGTCTGGAGTTTCTCCGATGATTCTTGAAATTTGTGTGAAATCTCCAGATGATTCTTTAACAGCGACGATATTGTCAATGGCCGCTAATCGAATGATCGTCTCTGGGACAATATTGACTGACGTACGTCCAGGAATGTTGTACACAATAACCGGTTTATCTGTCTCATGTGCAATACTTGTAAAGTGTTGATAGAGACCTTCTTGCGATGGTTTATTGTAATACGGAGCAACAAGTAGAAATGCATCTACTTGAAGCTTCTCAACTTCCTTGGTAAAGGCGATTGCCTCAGCAGTATTGTTGCCTCCCGTCCCTGCAATGACAGGGATGCGTCCTGCTACAATACGCACGGTTTCTTCAAATAGCTGCAATTTTTCTCGATGCGATAATGTCGCTGATTCCCCTGTTGTACCGCTCACTACAAGTGCAGTAGTACCTGTAGAGATAAGGTGTTCAATTAATTTTGGAAGCCGCTTTACATCGAGTTCCAATGATTCATTAAATGGAGTCACCATGGCTGTCACCAGCTGACCAAACATCAGGATCTCTCCTTTGCTTTCTACAAATTGAATTTATCATGAATCGCGCGCAGCGCATTAGCCATATCAGCCTCATGAACAAGACACCAAATGGTTGTATTAGAATCAGCTGACTGCAAAATTTCAATATCCTGATCAGTTAACGCTTCGACAATTCGTGCCATAACACCTGGTACTCCGTGAATACCAGCGCCTACTGCAGCTACCTTGGCTACATTCGCAATCGTCTCTACTTCCAAATCTAAAGCAAGTAACGTATTTACCGCTTGCGAAACGTGGTTATTGGGCACAGTATAGACAACCTCTTCAGGTGTTACATTAAAAAAGTCTACGGATATATCGTTTTCAGCCATGGAACGGAATACAAGGTTTTGAAAGCCTGGCCGTTTGGTCTTTGCGCGTACTTTAATTTGAGTAAGTCGTGAACTGTGAGCTACACCAGTTAAAATCTTATCGTTTGCCGGCCTAGCTTCAAGAAAATGCATACCACTTGTCACAAGTGTTCCCAAATCATTTGATTCAGTACTCCGCACACGAATGGGAATATTCTTTTGCATAGCAAGTTCCACTGCTCGAGGATGAATCACCTTAGCACCCTGCGAAGCAAAATTAGCAATCTCAGTATAGGTCAAATGAGATAAACGACGCGCACCTTCAACAATATTGGGATCTGCTGTCATTATCCCATCTACGTCAGTGAAAATGTCTATAAATTCCGCATCAAGAGCTACACCAAGCGCAGTTGCTGAAGTATCACTACCACCGCGACCGAGCGTCGTTGTCTCACCATCATGAGTCATTCCTTGAAATCCTGTAACGACCACAATGTGATTATTTTTTAATTCTTTTACAATCCGTTCGGGATCGATTTTCGCAATCCTTGCATTGCCAAATTCATTCGAAGTGATCATGCCAGCTTGTGCACCTGTCAATACAGTAACTTCGTGACCACGCCCACGAAGCATCGATCCAAAGATGACAGCTGAGATCGTCTCTCCACAGGACATGAGTAAATCCATATCTCTTGCGCTCACTGTATCATCTGCTCGAACAAGACTAAGTAGCGTATCTGTAGCATAGGGTTCACCGATACGCCCCATTGCAGAAACAACAACCACAACAGAGTAGCCTTCCTCTAACGCCGCTTCAATGTGCATCACAGCTTTTTCACGCATAGAGCGACTTGATACAGATGTGCCGCCAAATTTTTGTACAATTACTTTCATGAGCCTATGCCCTCCTGCAAAATCCACATTTCCGCAATTTGAACTGCATTGAGTGCAGCACCTTTTAATATATTATCAGCAACCACCCACATCGAAAGGCCATTTTTCACAAATAAGTCTTTGCGAACACGACCAACAAATACAGGGAATTGCCCTGCCGCTTGCAAAGCTTGTGGATACACCTGATGCTCCGGATCGTCCTGCAAAACAAGTCCTGGAGAATGGGCGAGCAACCGCAATATGTCTGAAATCTCAAATGGTTGATCGGTCTCAATGTAAATCGACTCCGAATGACCATACATTACAGGAACGCGCGCTGCAGTTGGCGTAACCTCAATGCGAGCATCATTCAAAATCTTATGCGTCTCATTGACCATCTTCATTTCTTCTTTTGTATATCCATTTGCCTCAAATACATCAATTTGCGGCAATACATTAAATGCAAGTGGATAATGATACTCCAGTTTAGACACTGGCAACACTTTTGCCACAGGATTTTCACCTACCAATATAGCAGATGCAGTTTGTCTTAACTCGTCCATCGCAAGCTGTCCCGCACCCGAGGCAGCTTGATAAGTAGACACGACAATGCGGCGAATACCGTACTCGCGGTAAATTGGATATAAGGCAACCATCATCTGAATCGTCGAGCAATTAGGGTTTGCAATGATACCTTGATTCTTGAAAATTTCTTTGGGATTAACCTCAGGAACAACCAAAGGAACAAGTGGATCCATGCGAAACGCGCTCGTATTATCAATCACAAGCGCTCCGCGTTTAACTGCCTCTTTCGCCAATCGCAAAGAGACATCTCCACCTGCACTAAATAAAGCAATATCGATACCTTCAAATGATTCAGGTGTTGCCTCTTCTACGATCAGTTGCTCTCCACGAACCTCCACAACCGTTCCTGCAGACCGTGCAGACGCAAGTAACTTTAAAGAAGCAAACGGAAACTCGCGCCGCAAAAGCGTGTCGATCATAGCCTGACCGACTGCTCCGGTGGCGCCTACCACCGCAACGTGCACTGGTTTTGTCATTGTGATCTATCCTTTCTACACCCGTTGCGTCGCAAGCATCCGTTTTGCATAAAGATGCTATTTAGTGAGCATACTGATAGCGTTCAATCAACATGGGTTGGTATTGACGTTTTTCAAGCGCCATCTCAACTGTCGGCATGATTAAATCCATCTTTGCAACCAACGAATTCATTTTTTTAAATGGATCATCTTGCCCGAACGGGACAAAAAACATATTTTTTGTAGATAATAAACGCGCGACATTCACAGCATTTAATCCGAGTCCATCATTGGTAGAAATCCCAATAATAATCGGCCGATCATTGCGCATTGTTGCTTTAGCAGCCATTAATACTGCTGAATCATTTTGCGCATTGGCGAGACGGCTTAGCGTACTTCCTGTACAAGGTGCAATAATCAAAGCATCGAGAAGTTTTGACGGCCCTAGCGGTTCAGCATCGGGCAAGGTTACAATCGCAGCCTCACCTGTCACTTCTTCAATTCGTGTAGCCCATTCCCCTGCTTCTCCAAATCGAGTGGCAACAGCTAAAACTGAATTTGAAAAAATCGGAATAACCCGAACCCCCGCTTGCACAAATCGTTCAATTTCTGGAAATACCTCGGCATACGTACAATGTGATCCAGTAACTGCAAATCCAACTGTTTTCCCTTTAAGATCCATCGTCTATATACCCCCAGGAGTATTCACCGGTGGCTGAATCATCCGCACAATCGTCTGTGCGATAATCCGCCCTGCCGTTTTTGGCGCAACGATTCCTGGTAGGCTTGGTGCCAATATTGCATTTATTCCGCGCTTCTCAGCAAAGCGAAAATCCGTTCCTCCCGGTGCAGATGCAATATCTACAATCACACAGGAGCGAGGAACATGGGTTAAGACGTCCGCCGTTAAAATAGGGGCGGGAATCGTGTTAAAAATAACGTCAGCATCAGTGATCGCTTCAATGAGATGGTCATGATCATACGGATGTAATCCCATCTCAGCAATTCGCGCTAAATCTGCTGGCTTACGCGCAAAAACCCTCACATTTGCCCCAATCCCTGAAAGCATGCGCCCAAGTGTATACCCACAACGTCCTAGCCCCATCACGACGCATGTCGCACCATGAAGTGTAATCTCTGTTCTTTCCATCGCCATCGCGATTGCGCCCTCAGCTGTTGGAACTGAGTTTAAAATGGCCACCTCATCAAGTTCCATGAGTCTAATCAATTGAAGACCATGTTTACGCACCATCGCCTGTAGCGCTGGACGAGCTATCCCTGAAAAAATCGGTGCATTTTTAGAAATAGACGCAAAGTGCTCATCGGTTAGCCGCAGAGGTGCATCCGAAAATGCGGCATCCACACGCCCCTCATCATCCATACCTGCAATAGGCAGAACAATGACATCAAAGTCCGCTAGAGACGTAGAGTGTAAGTCGACTTTTTGCATGTCAGGGAAAGAAAGTGACAAACGATCAAAGCCGAACAGATACGTCGACGCATCAAGGTCGCTCACATACCGAACGACTTCTATAATGCGCGCGTCACCTCCAATAAACGCCATCTTGATCCCCGTCAACATCATTCCGGGTACCCCTTTCACCTCATTTTACGCCTAGCCAAGAAAAATACAAGGCACGGGATAAATAGACAAAAGCCTACCGCGCATACAGCATCATATGCCGGTGACTTCACTGAGGTGAAAGTAAAAATCTCATACACGATCCGTAGAACCAAAACCACCGCTTCGTGTTTTTTGATCATATGAACCGTTACCATCGTCCGTCGCAAGCAAAAAAGGAGTAAAAATCCCCTGTGCGATGCGTTCTCCACGCTCTACATGCACAGCAACTTCGCCAATATTGACCAGCGGAATAAAAATGTGACCAAAGTTGTTATCATTATTGTAATAATCAGCATCGATCACACCTACGCCATTTGCAAGGATTAATTGATATTTCACAGCAAGACTACTACGCGCGTAGATAAGTAAGCATTCTGTAGGCAATAATCGCACACGCACACCAGTTGGTATGAGCATGACTTTCCCTGGAGAGATGACTGCGTCCTCAATCGTTAAGAGATCGTATCCTGCTGCAGACTTGGTCTGCCTAAAGGGTAAAGATAAATTGGTATGATCGATGTCAGGAACCCATTCAAACCCTCTCATGTCGTTTTAACACGTCCATTTCTACAATTGTACAGGATACTCATGGGGTCCTACAGCCACGATGGAAAAAGGTCCCGTCAACATGGTTTGGGCCGTCTCATGAAGATGATCTACAGTAACTGCATCTAGATCAGAGAGAATCTCATCTACATCGATTTGTCGTCCGAGTAACAATTCATTTTTACCTAGACGATTCATTCGACTCGAAGTACTTTCAAGACTTAGCAACAAAGACCCTTTTAACTGGTTCTTTGCTTTCTCTAATTCTGCGGGTTCAATACCGTTTTTTACACATGTTTGAAATTGCTCTAACACAAGTTCTAACACAGTTTGCGCTTTTGTAGGTGATGCACCAAAATATACAGTAAAAAGACCTGTATCTCGAAACGCACTATGATAGGAAAAAACATTATATGCCATGCCGCGATCTTCTCGTATCTCCTGAAATAACCTAGAACTCGAACTTGCACCAAGAATGTTATTTAATAAAAGTACAGCATCACTTTGTTGATCTTCATAAGCTACACCCTGTGTCGCAATACAAACATGAGTTTGTTCGGCATCTTTTGCCCGAAACTCACTTCTTGCGTGAAAAATTGGAGATTTATTAGAACCGATTTGCAATGTCCTCATGAGCCCACCAAATAGCATTTCAAGAACGGCAATCATTTCTTCATGATCTACCCGTCCGGATATAGAGATGACCATATTTTCTGGCGTATAGCGTTTCTTTACATATTCAAATAATTGTTGTTGTGTAAAAGAGTGAATCGTCTCTTCAGTTCCTAAAATATTCATACTTAAAGGATGATCAAAAAAAGATTGTTCAACGATAAGATCGTGAACAGCTTCTTCTGGATTATCTTCGTACATTTTAATTTCTTCAATAACAACTTCTTTTTCACGTTCTAGTTCTTGCTCATCAAACAGCGAATCAAACAACATTTCAGCCATTGTAGACAACGCTAATATTGCATGCTCATCTAAAACTTTCGCATGATAACACGTGTATTCCTTCGAAGTATAGGCATTGACCTGACCCCCAATATGATCAAAAACCTCTGCCAATTGTCGCGCTGAATGTTTCGTGGTACCTTTAAAAAACATGTGTTCAAGAAAATGTGAAATTCCAGACTGCATCACAGATTCATCCCGAGAGCCCGTCCCAACCCAGACACCCATACTCACAGACCGGACAAATGGAATTTCCTCTATTAGTACACGGAGCCCATTTTTTAATGTGTGTCGAAAGACCAAGTGAACCCTCCTTCTACAATATCCACAAACGAATGTTCACAATTCCCACTATAGCAGATCATCAATTGGAAACTCAAACTACAGTTAGATTTAATTCTTACTCACTCTGCTCATCTCTTGCTGCGCTTGTGCTAACGTTTGCGGTACAGGACGTTCAGAACTAAGTAATTGAGAAACTGTAACAAGTTGATACCCATCTTTTTTGAGTAAAGCAATCAGCTCAGGCAAAGCTTGAACAGTCGGCGCAGTCGGATGCATAAGAACAAGCGCCCCAGGTGTTCTTTTATTCACAATACGCGAGACAATCACCGATGGATTGGGTTTACGCCAATCAATGGTATCAAGCGTCCATAAAATAGTGCGCATCTTCATACCAGATGCAACCTGTACGACTAAATTATTAAAGTCTCCCGATGGAGGTGCAAATAAACTCACCTTTTGACCTGTTGCTTCCGCAATGGCCGCATTCGTTCTACTTAATTGTGAAATCATTTGACTGCGCGATAAACGGCTCATCATCGGGTGGTTATACGCATGACTTCCTACTTCCATCCCATCTGCAACAATTGCCTTAGCTTCCTCTGGATTTTTTTTAGTCCACGATCCATCTAAGAAAAAAGTCGCCATGACATGATTACTTTTTAAAATAGAAAGTATTTTAGGTAAATATTCTGTTCCCCAAGCCACATTAATCATCAAAGCCATTTGCCGTTTTTGTGGATTTCCACGATAGATCGGTTCCGCCACAAAATCTTGCATGGATAGATTGGGAGGGATTTGTTGAAACACTAACGGAATCTGATTCGGATATTTTTTTGCTGCATCTAACGTAGCAGCAAGATTGAGTTGCACACCATTTAACCCAGGAATGAGCTTCCACACTGAATCTACACGTGGGTTAATGGGGCTCGCATGATAATATTGTGCGACTTTCATAAGCATTGATTGTAGCGATGCTGGCTGTTGTTGTTCTGTAGTCTGTTGACCCACCATAACTGCAGTAGAAAGAGCTGGCAATACATCGTCCACTGTACTTGCTGCAGGTTGAAATTGTACAGCAATCAGCGCACATGCAACGCATCCTGCCATGATCGCCACTTCTTTTGATACTAGCATAACGCGCCACGTTTTTCGTTTTTTAGGCATATTCCAGACCCTCCTCATCAAAAACCATTCTCTTCTTGTACAAAGAGAACACTTCTCTTGGTCAGAATATGCCCTTGTCCACTTAAATAATACAAAAAAGCAGCCACGACAGGCTGCTTTCCTATCCATCCTTTGCGACTACGATACCGCTATGCCACACGAACAGTTACAAAAGAATGGGGCTTAGCGTTCATCAGTACCGCGACTACGGGCAGGACTAGAGGACCCACCTCTGCCACGATCTCCTGAACGATTGTTGTCTCCACGAGGTGCAGGACGTCTGTCACCTTCTGGACGCGGCGGTAAATCGACAATCGGAACTCCTTGATCGCGCAATACTTCTCGATGAGATAAATTCACTCGACCTTGTCCATCAATCTCAGTTACTTTCACGCGCAGAACATCACCAACTTTAACAACATCTTCAGACTTTCTGACGCGATCTGCTGCTAATTGAGATACGTGCACAAGACCCTCCTTACCTGGCAAGATCTCCACAAAAGCTCCGTAGCTCTCCACCCTCATCACTTTTCCATCATAGGTTTCCCCTACTTCTACGTCACGCACAATACCTTCAATAATGCTCTTGGCACGTTCTCCAGCAGCGGCATCTGTTGTAGAAATAAAGATACGCCCATCTTGTTCAATATCAATCTTTACACCTGTATCTTCAATAATCTTATTGATGACACGACCACCAGGTCCAATCACTTCGCGTATTTTATCGGAGTTAATCTTCATCGAGATAATACGTGGTGCAAAACGAGATAACTCAGTGCGTGGTTGATCAAGCACAGACAACATCTTGTCTAAAATAAACATACGCCCAGCATGTGCTTTTTCAAGGGCAGTCTGAAGAATTTGACGATCAATACCGCCAATTTTTATATCCATCTGCAAGGCCGTCACACCAGCTGTAGTACCTGCTACCTTAAAATCCATATCGCCTAAATGATCTTCCATACCCTGAATGTCAGTCAAGACTGCAACTGCATCCCCTTCTTTAACAAGCCCCATAGCAACTCCTGCCACAGGTGATTTAATGGGTACACCAGCATCCATAAGGGCCAAAATAGAAGCACATATTGACGCTTGAGAAGATGATCCATTGGATTCAAGGACTTCAGAAACTAAGCGGATCGTATAAGGAAATACATCTTCTGATGGGATGATAGGCTCAATGGCCCGTTCACCCAACGCGCCATGTCCAATATCTCTTCGACTTGGCGGACGCAATGGCCTTGCTTCACCTGTAGAAAAAGGAGGAAAGTTATAGTGATGCATAAAACGCTTGCTTTCTTCCATACCGAGTCCATCGAGAATTTGAACATCGCCAAGTGCACCTAGTGTGCAAATCGATAATGCTTGCGTTTGTCCACGTGTGAAAAGGCCAGATCCATGCGTACGCGGTAAAATACCTGCATCCACTGAAATAGGACGAATCTCATCCAATGCTCGTCCATCTGGTCGCATGCCATCAACTACGATGGCTTGTCGAACAATATCCTTCACAATATCGTGTAGCGCCTCTGCAATGTCTTTGGAGTGCTCCGGATAGCTTTGTGCAAGTGCGATTTGCGTTTCCTTCACCACAGCATCAATGGCTTCTTGCCTACTGTGCTTCTCAGCTTGATAGGTGGCTTCACGCAGTTTTTCAGTCGCATACTCACGTACATGAGCTTCAATGCTCTCGTCAACCCGATGAAGTGTAATCGGCATTTTAGGTTTAGCTGCATCTTTAGCAAACACATCAATACCTTCGATAATACGTCTGATCTCGTCATGACCAAACATAATAGCTTCCAACATCTGTTGCTCAGGTATCTCCTTTGCGCCTGCTTCAACCATCATTATCGCATCACGTGTACCGGCTACGACCAGATGGAGATCACTTTTATCCGCTTGTTCAGCTGTAGGATTAATGACAAACTGACCATCCACACGCCCAACAACGACTCCTGCGATAGGACCATTAAAAGGCACATCAGAAACAGTTAACGCAGCCGAAACTCCAATCATCGCAGCAATCTCAGGTGCACAATCTTGATCGACAGAGAGCACCATAATGACGACTTGTACATCATTTCGAAATCCATCAGCAAAAAGGGGTCGAATCGGGCGATCGATCAGGCGACTTGCTAAAATGGCTTTTTCACTCGGACGGCCTTCTCTTTTAATGAAACCCCCAGGAATTTTCCCAACTGCATAAAGACGCTCTTCGTAATTTACAGTAAGTGGGAAGAAATCAAGTGAAGAAGCCTCTTTCGATGCGGTGACAGTAGCTAATACAACCGTTTCTCCATATTGAACAAGAACTGCCCCGTTCGCTTGTTTGGCTAATCTTCCCGTTTCAAACGTAAGTGGTCTTCCACCTAACGAAATGGAATGTCGATAGATCATCAAGTAAACCCCCTCTCAAATCGCGCTATTTTCTATGTAAGTTCTTCATTCTTTTAAAAGTCATATGCGCTGCAGCTTCAGACCATAAAGACATAAAGGAGAAGCAGGTTTGCCCCGCTCCTCCAAGCTCCTAGTGGCGTAATCCAAGCCGTGTAATGAGCGCGCGATAGCGATTAATATCGTTTTCTCGCAAATATCTCAATAAATGGGCACGTTTATAAACCATCTTAAAGAGTCCACGCCGTGAATGATGATCTTTCTTATGCGTGCGAAAATGTTCATTCAAGTAGTTAATACGTTCCGTCAAAAGTGCTACTTGCACTTCTGGAGACCCAGTGTCTCCTTCGTGAACTGCAAAAGCCTGAATGATTTCTGTTTTGCGATCTTGCACTAATGCCATGATTACCCCTCCATACTTTCTTGTGCGATCACTAGTAGCGCAGTACGCGGCGGAGCACCGACGTACCGAGCGACAGTTACTGGCTAAAAAGCCATACCGCACTATTGAATATTGTACCTAAAGACCATATGATCAGTATGGCACAATTGATATTAGTATACACATCTTATGATGAAGAGTAAAGAAATGACTACATATTAAGATAGGGTAGGATGCCATGCGCGTGCGACTTGCGCGTCTTCACGCAATTGCCCTTGCAACTCTTGAAGTCCTGCAAATTTTTGCTCGCCACGTACATAGTGCAAAACATCAACAACTATCTGCTGATCATACAAGTCATCATCAAATGCCAGAATGTGTACTTCTATCGTTACTGCCCCTGCATCGTACACCGTAGGCCGTTTTCCAATATTCATGACTGCACGCTTTTGCACACCTGTTATCCATACATCCACGACGTAGACACCAAGTTTAGGCAAAACGTAATTTTCGCTTAAGGCTAGATTCGCTGTAGGAAATCCAATAGTCCGTCCTCGTTGATCGCCTTTAACTACTATTCCTCGCAACCGATAGGGGCGCCCCAACAGTGCTGTCACTTGGGCAAGATCTCCCGCATCTAATTCTTCACGAATCATCGAGCTACTTACCGGAATGCCATCAAAGTCAATGGGTTGCACGATGTCTACACCTAATCCAAACTCTTTTCCAATATTCAATAGATCTTCAGGTGTATAACGACCGTTTTTCCCAAAACGAAAATCATATCCAACAACCAAGTGACGTGCTCCAAGGGGCAACAGATACTGGCACACGAATTCTCTTGCAGTCTGTCCCTGAAAAGGTCGGTCAAATGTGGCAACGACCGTTGTCACCATGCCAAGTGTAGCAGCAACCTCTGCTCGTTCATGTAACGGTGTAAGCAATTGTGCAAATCGTTCATCCCCAGTCAATGCATAACGAGGATGCGGATCAAACGTAAAAATTGCAGCGCTCGCTTGAAGCAGAATCGAAATATCCACCGCACGCCGAATCACTGTTTGATGAGCAATATGAATCCCATCAAATTTCCCGATGGCAAATACTCTCTCTTCTGTTTGCGCTACAACAGGCGGTTCACTTAATTGAATAAGTAGTGGTTTGTTCATTCTGTCACCGCCTGCCAGAGAACTTTTTTAGGTATGAGAATACACTCTTCTTGATTCATTTCATGCACTTCATAGATAGCCACTAATGGCCCTGACTCTACATGCACACGTACCAATGACTGAAGTGGCACATGTACCCCTTTGTTCGACCGCCAACCGCTTCCATCCATCGGATAACGAATGGGCTGTCCATATACAATAGTTTTTAAAGTCTCTTCACTTACATATAGAGCCGGCATATGCAAAATAGCTTGTTCAGGAGCTACCGCCAAATCCCATGTTCGATCATAAACAGAATCTATATCATGTGCTTGTTGAATATCAAAAGGTCCAGAAGCCGTTCGTACTAACTTCCCCATATGTGCAGGTATACCGAGCGCTGAGCCTATATCATGACATAGTGTACGTATATATGTACCCTTACTACAGTGAACATCAAAATTCACATGAATGGTTTTTCCCACATGCGATATGCTGAGAATTTCTAAGGAGTATATCGTTATTTGACGAGATGCAAGATGTACTTCAATCCCATCTCGAGCAAGTTCATATGCTCGCTTCCCTTGTACTTTAAGCGCAGAAAAGGCTGGTGGCGTTTGCCATATAAGTCCAACAAAACTCGATATGATATCCCTGATCTGTTGTTCTGACACAGATACATGATCTACGCTCTCGATCATCTCTCCGCTAGCATCTTGCGTATCTGTCGACCATCCTAATACCAGTTCGGCCTGATACCTTTTTCCATCCGTCAAAATATACTCGGTCAAACGCGTCGCAAATCCCAAAAACACAGGCAAGACACCGGTCACATCGGGATCTAACGTCCCTGCGTGGCCTGCCTTTTTGGCACCTAACGCGCGTTTGACACGAGTCACAGCTTGTTGTGAACTCATCTGTGCTGGTTTATTTAATACGATAATGCCACTATGCATGGTTACTATACGCTTGCTTCACAGCGTCCTCTACTTCCTTCATAACAATCTTGACAGCAGCATCAAGTGGACCATCAAGTTCGCATCCTGCGGCACGCACATGTCCACCACCGCCAAATAGTAAAGCGATAGCAGCAACATCTACAATCTCCCGCGAGCGAAAACTCACTTTAATGCTACCATCTGCTCGTTCCCGAAAGAGCAAACCAACTTCTACACCGATCAACGTACGTGGATATGGCAAAAGTACTTCAACATCACCATCGCCTGCCCCAGAAGCTTTTAGTATCTCCTGATCAATAGCCACATAGGCAATTAACCCACTTGGATGCACGGTTAGCGTCGACAAACCAAGACGAACCAATTCAATCTGTTCACGAGTCATTGCCTCTAGTACACGATCAGCCACGAGAAATGGTTCAATATCATATGACAATAAATCAGCCGCAGCCAAGTGAATCTCAGGCGTTGTATTATTGTAATGAAATCCACCAGTATCAAAAACAATGCCTGTATAAAGCAATAAGGCTAAATCATGATACATCGGTAATTGATTGGCTAACATCATCCGATATAACACTAAGCATGTTGCGGATGCTTCCGCTTGCACAAGATTAATTGTCCCAAACTGATTATTTGTCTCGTGATGATCAATATTTATCAACTGACCACCAGGCGCAATCAAGTGCTCCGCTCTACCCATGCGTCTATCATCCGCACAATCGACCGCAACAGCATGAGTGAATGTTGTAATCACATCAGCTGTGCGGACAAACCGTTGTGCCCCGGGCAGAAATACATATCGATCGGGTATTTCATCGTCATTGACAAGTACGCATGGCCGCCCCCACTGATCACACAATTGTGCAACTGCAAGTGCCGCACCTACCGCATCTCCATCCGGGTTAATGTGACAAATGATGAGAAGTGACTCTGTTTGATTGTGTAACAACTCAAATACTTCTTGATAACTCGCGTTAGCGATCGTCATCCTCCCCTTCCCGTATGGCCCTTTGAGCATCATCGCGGGGAAGGATCTCATGAAGTACATGCTCAATGCGTGCACTATAATCAATGGACTGATCTAAACGAAACTGTATCTCAGGGGTAACGCGCAAGCGAATGCGGTTGCCAAGCTCAGAACGAATGAAACCACGTGCTCGTTCCAGCCCTAGCATTGACTCCTCTTTTTGAGTAGGAGTCCCCATAACTGAAATAAACACTTTTGCGTAGCTCATATCGTTTGATAACTCTACATCTGTGACAGTAACAAATCCGACACGCGGGTCTTTCAAGTGATGTTGCACAATATCGCTAATTTCGCGCTGTATTTGTAAGGCAATTCGTTCCACGCGAAGTTTCATTTGTCACACCTACTCCGCTTTGATGGCTTCCATCTTATAAGCTTCAACGATGTCGCCTTCTTTTAGGTCATTAAAATGATCGAGCGTTAAGCCACATTCATAACCAGTGGCAACTTCTTTCGCATCGTCTTTGAAGCGTTTTAAAGAATCTAATTTGCCTTCAAAGACTATAACGCCGCCACGGGTTAAGCGAACATCTGCATCGCGGACCATTTTACCATCAATGACAAAAGCACCTGCAATCGTACCTAATTTTGAGATCTTAAACAGTTGGCGAATCTCTGCACGGCCCAAAATGACTTCTTTATATTCTGGGTCTAACATCCCTTTAGATGCAGCCTCAATTTCATCGATTAAGTGATAAATAATGCGATGTAAGCGCACATCCACTTTTTCTGATTCTGCCATTTTTGCAGCATTGGTCTCTGGACGGACATTAAATCCAATAACAATAGCATTAGAAGCCGATGCAAGTAGAATATCCGACTCTGTGATCGCTCCCACACCTGTATGGATCACTCGAATGCGTACTCCACTGACCGATATCTTTTGCAAAGCGCCAAGTACGGCTTCAGCCGAACCATGTACATCCGCTTTAAGAATGACATTCAAATCTTTCACTTCGCCCTCTTGAATCTGCTTATATAGATCATCCAAGGTGACGCGCGAAGTGGTACCTAGTTCTTCTGCCCGTTGACGCATAGATCTACGTTCAGCGACCAATCGCCCTTGTCGCTCATCATCGTACACAACAAATAAATCACCAGCATTTGGCACAGCTGAAAGTCCAATGATCTCCACTGGAGCAGAAGGGAGCGCTTCTTTCACACGCCGTCCTCGATCATTAACCATGGCACGGATTTTCCCAAATGTATTACCCGCTACAACCACATCACCGATGCGAAGAATACCATTTTGTACAAGAACAGTAGCAACAGGACCTCTTCCACGATCCAATTCTGCTTCGATCACAGATCCCCTTGCACGCATAGACAAGCTAGCCTTCAGGTCTGCAACTTCAGCTACCAACAAGATCATTTCAAGAAGATCTTCAATTCCTTCTTTTTTCAAAGCAGATAGTGGCACAAAGATCGTATCGCCACCCCACTCCTCCGCAACAAGACCGTACTCTGTCAACTCTTGTTTGATGCGGTCAGGATTGGCATCTGGTTTATCCATTTTATTAACAGCTACAATAATAGGCACATTAGCCGCTTTAGCATGGTTGACAGCCTCAATCGTCTGCGGCATGACACCGTCATCTGCTGCTACGACAAGCACTGTAATATCAGTAATCTGCGCACCACGAGCACGCATAGTAGTAAATGCTGCGTGGCCTGGCGTATCAAGGAATGTAATCTTTTTATGATTAATTTCAACTTGATATGCACCAATATGTTGCGTAATCCCGCCCGCTTCAGATGCGGTCACATTGGTTTCGCGAATTGCGTCTAGTAACGTTGTTTTACCGTGATCGACATGGCCCATAATCGTTACGATCGGAGGACGCCACTCTAGAGATGCCTCATCAACAGCTTCTACCAGCATCTCCTCGGCCTCTACATCACGAGGTGCTACAACAGTCACTTCTGCATTTAATTCTGCCCCTACAAGTGCCATCATATCTGTATCAATTTCTTGATTGATAGTCATAGGCATACCTAGGAAGAGCAACTTTTTAATCACCTCTGATGCCTCGCGGCGTATCAGATGAGCAAACTCTAAAATCGTCATGGGTGAATCGACGGTCACTTGACGCGGTACTTCCGGTAATTTAACAGCTTGATGGTTCGAGCGTGTATCTCTGCGACCGCGCGGCGGTTGCAGCTTATGGCTGTTTTCGCGTCTGTCCCCAGTATTCGGACGTCCATTATTGCTGCGTTCCCCTGGGCGCCTACTACGCTGTCCACCAGTTTGACCGTTGCGATTCTGGTCAGATCCACCCTGAAAACGTGAACTTGAAGATGTACTAGGAGTCTGCGAACCGCCAAAAGAACTTCCCGTACCTTGACGGCGATTATCTGGGCGCGATGAAGAGAAGCCAGTTTTCTGTTCTGGTGCCCGACCGCCTCCGCTAGCATACGGTGGGCGTCCACTCGATCCTTGATTGCGTGAATCGCCCTGTCCGCCACCATTATATGGAGGTCTTGGACCACGACTCCCGGCACCTTGTTGCCCTCCCATCGGACGAGCCGATGTTTGGCCTTGCGGACGTCCTCCACCACTGCTTTGTTGCGGAGGTCTATTACTTGGACCTGATGAACGGCGTTCGCCTGAAGCAGAAGATGATGAATCATTTGAGACGCGCGGTCTCCTGTCGCTATCATAATTACGCCTCGTATCACCTGAATTCGGGCGATTAGGATTGCTTCCGTGATAATTAGGATTACTACTACCACTTGGACGATCATTTGAACCCTGTGGCCTTGGCCTATCATTGCGATAGTTGTTACTATGTTGGTTATTTGAAGGGCGATTGCGATCCCCTACAGGTCGCGGTGATTGTGGTTGACCAATGCGAGCACCCGTTATTTGAGAGCCTGCCTCGTCATCCGAACTCGGACCAGATACTGTCCGCACTTCAGGAGTAGTCGTCACACCGTTTGTTGTCGAAGTCACACTATCGCTCTTACTTTCACTTTGTGAAGAGCCAGCAACAGAAGTAAGACTAGACTCACCCTTTGCCTCACCTTGCGAATCAACGACAACTGTAGTGACTGCCCCACCACCAGTGCGCATACTATCATGTGAGCCACGGCGTTCTTGCATAGCAACTGATCGAGCCGCTGCACGAGCTTTTACGTCAGAAAAAAACCCTTCTACCGCAGACACCATCGGGGGCTCCATCACACTCATATGGTTATTAACCGGAATATCCAACCGGCTTAAAATGGTAATTACTTCTTTGCTCGACATGTTATGCTGCTTCGCATATTCATACACACGCAATTTTGTCAAATATCTACACCTCCAACGATTTGCTCAACTAATTCATTGATTTTATTAGCGAATTTTTCATCCGTGATTGCCACCACCGTTCTCTCCTCTTTACCAATCGCTGACCCTAAAACATCTCGCGCGAGAACCACGGAAAAGGGGATTCCATAAAACCTACACTTATCTTGTATTTTTTTTGCACCATTTTTCCCTGCATCTGTAGTCAATATGACGTAGTATGCAGTTCGTGCTCGAATATGGCGCATGCAGATATCGTCACCAGAGACTAACCCGCGTGCGCGCGATGCAAGACCGAGCAAACCAAGTAACTCATCCGTCTTGCTCATTCATATCCACCACACTTATTAAACGATCGTATATTTCTGAGCTAAGCTGAGTTTTTAACGCACGCTCTAACGCCTTTTTCTTCCGTGCAATGTCAAAACAAGACCGAGTAGAGCAAATATAAGCTCCACGTCCAGCTACTTTACCCGTCAAATCAACATGCACTTCTCCAGTAGGTGTTAAAACGATACGTAACATACTACGCTTAGGCTTTTGTTCTTGACATCCCACACATTGGCGCAACGGAATCTTTCTCACGACGATGCACCCTTTCTATTCTTGCAACCATGCATCGTGTTTTTCTTCCGCAAAAACGGACGATGTATGCCCTACCTGGCTCTCACTTTTTATATCAACTTTCCAACCTGTGAGTTTGGCAGCCAATCGTGCATTTTGTCCTTCTTTGCCAATTGCGAGCGACAACTGGTGATCCGGCACAACCACTCGGGCAACCTTCTCACTTTCATATACTTCAACATCTGTCACTTTAGCAGGAGACAGAGCACTTGCAACAAATATAGCGGGATCGTTACTCCATTCAATCACATCAATTTTTTCGCCACGCAATTCTGTGACAATCGATTGAATTCGCATACCCTTCGGGCCTACACATGCACCAATTGGATCTACATCCACATTGTGCGAAAACACGGCCACCTTAGAACGTGAACCAGCCTCGCGCGCTACAGCCTTCACTTCAACAACCCCATCGTAAATTTCAGGAACTTCCATCTCTAACAATCTGCGTAAAAGTCCAGGATGAATACGTGAAAGCAAAATTTGCGGGCCTTTCGTCGTTTTTTCAACCCGTAAAATATAAGCTCGAACACGATCACCAAGAGTCAATTTCTCACTCGGAATTTGCTCAGATACAGATAAGAGACCTTCCGTACGATCTAAATCGACATAATAATAGCGGCCATCGTGCCGCGATACCACACCCGATACGATATCTTCTTCCATATCAGCGTAGGCATTGTAGATAATCCCACGTTCCGCTTCACGTATACGCTGTGTCACTACCTGTTTAGCCGTTTGTGCTGCAATCCGGCCAAACTCCCGCGGCGTGACCTCAACCTCTACAATGTCGCCTAAGCGATAAGAGGCACTACTATCCATCGCCGCATCAAGAGACATCTCAAGTCTTGGATCATGTGGTATCTCTACCACCGTTTTACGAGCGTACACGTGAATACTTCCAGATAAGCGATCAATCTCCACTCGCACATTTTGTGCAGAATTAAAATTGCGCTTATAAGCAGAAATCAGCGCCGCCTCAATCGCTTCGATTAAGATGCCGCTACTGATACCACGATCTTTTTCTAATTCATTGAGCGCCTCAAGAAAATCCGCATTCATACACGGCTAACCCCCTTTCAAGCCAAAAATAACTAACTCACCATACTAGAGCTAGCCGGACTGACGCTATCTTATCTTTTGGAATGACTACCATTGCAGGGTCTTGCCAGACGCGCAATACCTCTTCATCACTTTCCATAAGCGTTCCTTCGACGTTCTTATTTCCTTCAAATGGTTCATAAAAGGACACAAAGATGCGTTTACCAATAGCCAATTCAAAATCGCGTGCAGTTTTTAACGTTCGCTCTGCACCAGCAGAAGATACTTCAAGAAAATAAGCACTAGGAATGGGATCAGTCTCATCCAACGCGGTAGACAATGCCTCACTCACATGTGCACAATCATCTAAATCCACTGCTCCACCCGGGCGGTCAAGAAACACTCGCAAGATCCAGTTAGCGCCTTCTTTTTTATACTCCACTTCAACTAGTTCTAATCCAGCTTCCCGCAAAACCGGCGCAACCATCTCCATAACGAGATCGGTCACCTTTTGCTTGGCGGCCATATACACCCTCCTGAACCCCTCAATCCTAAGGGGTCGAACAAATCATACAAACGAAAGAGTGGGGAACCCCCACTCTTGCTTCGCACGAAAGTATTTCACTCTCTGTCGTTGTGTTAAGTATATCATGGGGAGGGCATGCCTTGCAACAATAGGGGGTCGTGCACCTCTTGAACACACCTAGAACTAAAAAAGAGAGAGCTGATTAGATTCTGGCAAGCCTTCAAGGCATCCACTTTGAACCAATAGATCCACAACCGTTTTAGACACATGTGCTCGATTCTGAAGATCTTCCCTCGATAAAAATGATGTCTCTTCACGAGCAGAGACAATATTTTTAGCAGCTGCCACTCCAATACCAGATGCCGCGGCAAACGGCGGAAGAAGGCCATGGTCATGGACGAGAAATCTCGTTGCATCAGATTCATATAACCCTAATGTGTGAAAACAATATCCTCGGCGCGTCATTTCTAACGCCACTTCTAGTACAGTTTGTAGAGATTTTTCTTTGGGAGAAGCAGTGATCCCTTTACCTTCAATCTCCTCCAAGCGCGCTGCAATCGCATCTGCACCTCGTGCCATCAATTCCAACTCAAAGTCTTCCGCACGTACAGTAAAATAGGCCGCATAGAAACTAAGAGGTTCATGTACTTTAAAATATGCAATGCGCACAGCATTTAATACATAAGCTGCAGCGTGCGCTTTAGGAAACATGTATTTAATTTTTTGGCAAGAATTCATATACCAATCAGGGACATCGAATGACTTCATGTATTGCTCATCCTCATCCGTTAAGCCTTTCCCTTTGCGAACAGATTCCATAATTTTAAAGGCGCGGGATGGCTCGAGACCACGATAAATCAAATACACCATAATGTCATCACGACAACAAATAACCTGATTCAGAGGAGCCGTCTGTTGTCTAATTAACTCTTGTGCATTATTTAACCAAACGTCAGTTCCATGCGACAAACCAGATATTCTAACTAAATCAGCAAACGTATTAGGTTTCGTATCCTCTAACATTTGACGAACAAACTTTGTACCAAATTCAGGAATACCATACGTTCCCGTTTGTGATTTAATTTCCTGTGGCTTTACACCTAGTGACTCCGTTCCGCGAAAAAGATCATACACTTTAGGATCATCAACAGGAACCTGGCGTACATCCATCCCTGTTATATCTTGCAACATGCGCAAAACGGTTGGATCATCATGCCCTAAAATATCCAATTTTAACAAGTTGTCATGAATCGCATGAAAATCAAAGTGAGTCGTGCGCATCTCTGCATTGCGATCATCTGCGGGATATTGAATGGGGCAAAAATCATAAATTTCATAGTCATTCGGTACGATAATTAATCCGCCGGGATGCTGACCCGTCGTTCTTTTAATACCTGTGCACCCTGCAACCAGACGCTGTATTTCTGCAGCTCGCAACATTTTCCCTTGATCATCTGCCCATTTACGAACGTAACCAAAAGCAGTTTTATCTGCAATCGTAGAGATTGTTCCTGCTCTATAGACAAACTCCGTTCCAAATAGTTCTTCTGTGTATTTATGAGCACGTGCCTGATATTCACCCGAAAAGTTTAAGTCAATATCTGGAACTTTGTCTCCTTTGAAGCCTAAAAAAGTTTCAAAAGGAATATCCTGTCCATCTTTTCTCATCGGAGTGTGACAAACCGGGCACTCCTTATCAGGCAAATCAAATCCAGAACCAATCGTGCCGTCTAAAATAAATTCAGACGCTTGACAAGTCCTACACAAGTAGTGAGGGGCAAGTGGATTTACCTCTGTAATATCCAGCATGGTAGCTACAAAAGAAGAACCCACAGAACCACGAGAACCAACAATATAGCCATCTTCCAAACTTTTCGTCACAAGTTTATGGGCAATCAGATAGTTAACCGAAAAACCGTGCGTGATAATACTGTGTAATTCTTTTTGCAACCGCTCATCCACAACTTCAGGTAGCGTTTCACCATACAGTTCATGTGCCTTAGTAAGGGATAATGTACGTACCTGATCTTCTGCACCATCCATATTGGGCGGGTACACTTTATCTGGAAGTGGTCTAACTTCTTCTATTTGATCTGCAATTTCACGTGTATTTGTAACGACAACTTCATGTGCACGCTCTCCCAAATGAGAAAATGCTTCGAGCATGTCCTTGGTCGTCCGAAACGTTAGAGGAGGTTGTTGCCCGCCCATCTTTACATCTCGTCGACCAGGCGCACTGTGTAGTATAATCTCGCGGTAGACAGCGTCTTCACTTCGTAAAAAGTGCACATCTCCTGTTGCAACGACAGGCTTTTGCAGTTCATCTGCGATCGCTAATAAACGCCTATGATAGTCTCTAACAACCTCATAGCTACCAACTTCTCCCGAATCAATTAGAGCCATGTAGTGATCAGGTGGCTGTAGTTCTATAAAATCATAAAACTGCATCATCACGCGAATATCTTGATCCGTTTTCCCTCGCAATAAGGCTTGAAATAATTCACCCAACTTACATCCAGAGCCAATAAGTAGACCCTCTCTATACTGTTTTAACAATTGCCGCGGTGTTCTTGGTTCACGGTAAAAATAATCGACATGAGCCGCTGAGATCAGGCGATATAAATTGCGCAGTCCGCTCTGCGACTGAACAAGCACAGTCGCATGATACGGGCGACTGCGTGCAAAATCACCACTTTTAGCCGAGACGGAAGCAAGATCAGCTAATCCACTGACTCCGTGTTGCACCTTCGCTTCTTCTAATAGTTTGTAAAAAACTCTTCCTGTCGCTTCAGAGTCTGCGAGTGCGCGGTGATGCTGTGTTAACGTCACATTGAATTTTTGCGTCAATGTTTTTAATTTGTGATTGCGATCCGTTGGGAACAGGGTCCTTGCAAGACCAAGTGTATCAATCGTCGGTTGCGTAAACGGATCAAGTCCGATCTTTGATGCCTGAACAGCTAAAAATGAAAGATCAAACTCTGCGTTATGAGCGACAAGAATTGCACCTTCACAAAACTTGCGAAATGCAGGTAAAACCTGATCCACAGTTGGCTTCCCAGAAACCATATCGTTAGTAATACTCGTAATCTCAGTGATCTTGGGAGGAATCGCTTTGATAGGCGCAATCAGTTCAGCAAAAGTATCAATAATTTCTCCACGACGCATCTTAACTCCAGCTATTTCAATCAACTCATGTTCTGCTGCAGATAATCCTGTCGTTTCCGTATCAAATACAACATATGTCGTATCATCTGTAATTGGAAAATCTTTCATTTGATAAACAATGGTTTGACCAATGTCGATCATGTTGATCTCTACACCGTAAAGCACTTTGACATTATGCTTTTTAGACGCTGCAAACGCATCGGGATATGCCTGTACCACACCATGATCCGTAATAGCTATGGCACTATGACCATATGCCTTTGCCGCGGCCACAAGATCCCCCGCAGTAACCACACCATCAAGTGTACTCATTTGCGTGTGAGCATGTAATTCCACACGCGTTTCCTCTGCCTCATCACACGTATTGACCACAGCATACTCGTAGAAATCATTTACTTGTAGAACAAGTTCTTTGGAATACGTGTCATACTGAACCGATCCACGAACACGTAAGTGCATGCCGTCTGACAGCGGAGGAAGTGGACTTTCTTTTTTCCCACTCTTAGAAAATACTTTACAAGTGACAGAGTCAGTATCATCCGTTAAGAAAAATTGGCATAGTTGCCGACCGTTCGCCAAATCACGCCATTCTACACCAAAAATACGTCCCTCTGCCACTACTTTTCTCATTTCATCCTGAATCACATGTAAAGCTTGCGCTGATTCATCAAAGGATTGACCAAACTCCACTTTGCGTGCTGGCACATCCGCATTCTCTTTTGTAACTGAAACTTCTAACCATTGCTGACGCAAGACGTCTTGATCTTGCTGCTCGATTTCCTGGCGAAACGCCTCTACCCGCTCCTCACGGCTCACTCCTTCAGAAAATTCTACAGAAAGAGCAGAATTGCGAGTAAGGAGACGAATCATATCTTCTAAGCGCCGATCAATGTTCCTTGTACGAAAAAAAGCAAGAGAACCAGACATTTGCAATTGTAGAGTTGTTGTCTGTCTAAGTCGCCACTTGACTTGCTGTAACTCTCCACGCAACGTAGGTTCCCTTTCCATAAGTAACCAAGCAGCTGCTCCTATACAAGTGCTCAAAAAAACATTACTTTGTTCTTCCGTCATGTCATATAGCCGTGTCTTCAATGGATCACTCGAAACGGCAGTCATGTCAAATTCAATACCTACTTCTGGTATTTGTAGCTGTAAATAATTCACTCCACCTACGATCTCTATCGGACTCAAATGACAACTCTCATGCAATGACAGAAGAAGTCGATGATCTCGTTCGTGGACATAAGTCATCCCAATACACGGTAACAACCGATCAAAAGCGTTCCTGTCTACCTCAATATTTTTTACAACATTCTTTACAACTACTGTATTAAACTCATCACTACTCGTTTCTGGCAACACGGAACCATGATCTACTACTCCTAAGTCTTCTATCACCCTACACAACGTCCTCTACCCGAGTATATCCAATCACTTAAAACAACTGAGTAACATCTAAATACGTACGCACTACTGTGAGTGTAATAATAAGTACAAACCCAATGGCATGCACCAGATATTCCTTGCGCGGATCGATAGGCCGTCCACGAACAAATTCTACAATAAGAAATAACAATCGGCTACCGTCAAGCGGTGGAATCGGCAATAGATTGAGTATAGCAAGATTCAAGCTCAACAACGCTGTCAAATTCATCAAGTTCAATATACCCAATTGAGCTTGCTGTCCAATAATCGCAACAATTTTAACTGGACCAGCAGAATCTTTCACAAAAGCATTGCGATGCGTAAAGAGAGTGCCAAAACTGTCATAAATCATTTGAGTGTATAATCCCGTTTGTTTCACACCACCCACAACTGCAGGTACAGCACCGTGTGTAACAGCAGGAGATATTCCGATAAAACCAACACCACTTTTACGTCTGCGTGGCGTTACCGTTAATGTCTGTAATTTACCATTTCGCAAAACAGTGATGCCCAGATGATCTTTAGGATGCTGTTCGATATCACCTACAAGTTCTGTCCAACTTGTTACAGCTTGACCGTTTACCTGTTCAATGACGTCGCCTTTTTGCAAACCAGCCATAGCTGCTGGCGAGTTCGGTAGGACAGTTGCTACTTTCGGGGGTGATGTCACCATGCCAATAGAACCTAACACAATAGCAAATAACACCATCGCTAATAGCACGTTCATAAGCGGGCCTGCAATGATAATTAACATACGAGCTAAGATCGATTTTTGCGACATTTGTCGGTCAGGTGGAGCAAGTGCAATGCGGTCTTTTTTACCGGTCACTAAAAATGCTCGTCTTGCAATAGGAAACTCTCGATACCCATCCGGTAAATCAAGTGCAATTTTATATGTCTTAGCCATATCTACAAATACGAGATTTCCAACCAATCCATTAGGTAGATCTGATGGCTCTCCAAGCTCCGTAACCTTGCCCTCATCATTGACGACCACCGACAGAGTTTCACCTAATTTAAAAAATTGGTCTTGTGGCATATCGCCCGCTAATTGCACATACCCACCAAGCGGAAAAAGACGAATAGAATATTCTGTCTCGCCCTTCCCAAAGCGAAAAATAGGCGGGCCAAATCCGATCGCAAACTTCGGAACAAGCACGCCTGCCTTCTTAGCCACAATAAAATGTCCAAATTCATGAATCGTCACTAGCACAAGAAACACCACGACGACTCCGACAACGGACTTTAGCCCGCCCGCCAAGACGCCTGCGATCACGCTTTTGTCCCCCTTTTTGTAATGAGTTGAAGTGCATCATCACGTGCAAATTGATCAGCTGCAAATACTTCTTCAATCCCAAAAGTAGATTCCGCATGATGATCCTCAACAACCCGTCTGACGATATCTACAATGTCGAGGTATCCAATTTGCCCATCGAGAAATGCATGAACTGCAACTTCATTGGCCGCATTCATAACTGCAGGGAATGTTTTTTTAGCCATTCCACAGTCATAAGCTAATTGCAATGCTGGAAATTTAACAAAATCGGGACTTTCAAATGTAAACTCTGAGATACGTGAAAAATCTAACCGTTGCCACGGTGAATGAAGTCGTCCACTTGCACCAAATAGTGCATACTGAATGGGAATACGCATATCAGGCGTCCCCATCTGGGCTAAAATAGCACCATCGTTAAACTGCACCATAGAATGCACGATACTTTGCGGGTGGACTAAGACTTGAATACGGTCATATGGAATACCAAACAATAGATGTGCTTCAATTACTTCTAACCCTTTATTCATCAGTGTAGCCGAATCAATCGTTATTTTAGAACCCATCGTCCATGTTGGATGAGCTAAAGCATCGTTAATGGTCACATTTTTTAATTCTTGAAGACTTGTCCTACGAAATGGACCACCAGAAGCGGTAACAATCAACTTTTCGATCTCTTCAGTACTTGATCCTTGTAAGCACTGTAAAATAGCGGAGTGTTCGGAGTCTACAGGAATCATGCGTGCCTTATTTTCGTTTGCCTTTGCAAGTACAAGATCGCCTGCCGCAACCAATGTTTCTTTATTCGCTAAAGCGACATCAATCGATGCATCAAGCGCTTGCAAAGTTGGACGAATCCCTGCTGCCCCAACTAGTGCATTTAACAAAAGATCTGCCTCAGATAGCGAAGAAGCAGTTAATAGGGCTTCATCTCCAAACCCAACTTCGACAGATGGACAATGCGCGCGCACAAGTTTTGCTTGATCTAACGATCGCACAGCGACGTAACGCGGTTGAAACTCTTGAATAAGCGGAATCAATTGGTCTACTCGGTGATAGGCAGATAGAGCAATGACTCGCAACTCTTCCGAGTGTGCTCTCACAACATCGAGCGCCTGAAGTCCAATCGATCCTGTAGATCCGAGAATCACCATGTTCTTAGTCATCGCTTCACCTCGTTTTAAACATGTGGGAAAATCCAGATAATTAAATGATACGCGATTGGAGCCGCTAAGAGCAAGCTATCAAAACGATCGAGAATACCCCCATGCCCAGGTAATAGCCAACCCGAATCCTTCACTGCATAGTGACGCTTTAAAGCAGACTCCACAAGATCGCCCAACTGACCTGCAATGGAAGTAGCTGCGCCCACTACGGCTAACAAAGCAATTTTATGTATATCGTGTTCTAATAAGAACCACCCTGCAATCGGAGTAACAATAGTAGCAAAGAAAAATCCCCCGATAGCACCAGATACAGTTTTTTTAGGACTTACTTCAGGAAGCAATTTGCGTCCACCAAAAGCACGGCCGATAAAAAAAGCGCCAGTATCAGTCGACCAAATAGCCACAAATACAAGTAAAACCCATCCAAATCCATGAGTTAAGGCACGCAAGTCCAACATCATTCGAAAAGCATAACTTGAATAAAGAGCAGCCGCAAATAACATACCTGCCCCTGCAAAAGAAAATTGTTCTCTACGCAAGATAGTGACTAGAAGGAGCGCATAGAACAATACGTACCAAAATTGCTCAAACGGTCCCCACATCACCATGAGCACCGTAAAAGCAACAGCAATTACATTTTCCGCACTTGCGGGACGAACTTTCATCATTGCGCCGATCTCGAGCGTACTCACCGCAGCAATCGCCGCAAACAATATGGCAAGCCATACTCCGCCAAGAAATGTAGCAGATATCACCAATACGGCGCCCAAAACTGCCGTTACCACACGTTGGCGTAGCATGCCGTCACCTCATTTCAATCCGCCAAAACGACGTTCCCGTGCAACATACGCTTGGATCGCCGAATAAAAGTGTTTACGCGTAAAGTCAGGCCACATCTCATTGACAAATACAAATTCTGCATAGGCAATCTGCCATAACAAGAAATTACTAATTCTCTGATCGCCAGCCGTTCTAATCAGCAAATCAGGATCAGGAAGACCCGACGTTGAAAGATAATCGGACAGCATTTTTTCATCGATATCAGTTACTGCGATCTCTCGCTTTTCAATTTGATATGCGATCTCTTGTACTGCCTTCACTATTTCCCATCGGCTACCATAATTCAAAGCAAATTGAACAGTCAAACCCGTATTGTCTTTCGTTCGATGTAATGCACGCGCAATTGTATTTTGTGTAACTTGAGGCAATTGCGAAGGATCGCCGATGATCTTAATTCGAACATTACGTTCCACTAATTCATCAATATCCAGTTGAAAAAACTCATCGACGAGACGCCATAAGTAATCAATTTCTTGCCGAGGTCTCTTCCAATTTTCCGTTGAAAAAGAATATAGAGTGAGTACTTGAATTCCCCAGTCGTCTGCAGCACGAATGGCATCACGCATGGCTAGCATCCCAGCGTGATGCCCTGCCGCGCGTGGAAGTGCGTGCCTTCGAGCCCAACGTCCATTACCATCCATAATCACAGCGACATGAATAGGAATTTCTTCCGCGCGACACGGCCGATCATTTTCCACCCGCTGTGCCGTTCGCCTGCGGAATACGCCTTTCCATTCTGGAAACATGCCGTTTTCCCCCAGAAACCCCAGCAATGATTTACACTTCGAGTAATTCTTTCTCTTTTATCTGTAATAAACGCTCTACTTCTGCTACAGACTTATCTGTTTCTTCTTGAATCTGCTCTTGTAAACGATGACTTTCATCTTCAGATAAGATCGCTTGCTTTTCAGCCTTCTTGATCTCGTCATTGCTATCGCGACGAACATTGCGCACAGCTACGCGCGACTCTTCTGCCATCTTTTTAATTACTTTTGTTAAATCAATACGGCGCTCTGCCGTCAACTGTGGAATCGTTAGCCGAATAACGATGCCATCATTCGATGGAGTTAAACCCAAATCAGATTTTTGAATAGCCCTTTCAATGTCACTAATCGTGTTTTTATCCCACGGTTGAATGACAATGGTGCGAGATTCAGGAATGGTGATATTGGCCATTTGGTTAATTGGCATCGGTGATCCATAATATTCTACAACCACTTTATCTAGCAAAGATGGTGTAGCCCTTCCAGCTCGAACTGTGGAAAAATCACGGCGCAATGCGGAGATACATTTATCCATCCGCTCTCTTGCGTTTTTTACGTAATCTTCACTCACTCAATATCCCTCCGTACGATCGTGCCGATCTGCTCACCTAGAACTGCACGACGAATGTTCCCAGATTCAGTGATGGAAAACACTAAAATCGGAATATCATTATCCATGCATAATGACGTCGCTGTAGCATCCATGACACCCAAGCCCTGGCTCAATACAGTCATAAAATTTAAGGAATCATATTTAGTTGCAGTAGGTACTTTTTGAGGATCAGCATTATATACACCATCAACGCCATTTTTGGCCATAAGTATGACATCCGCTTCAATTTCAGCGGCACGCAGTGCTGCAGCCGTATCTGTTGTAAAAAACGGGTTCCCCGTTCCTCCAGCAAAAATAACGACGCGACCTTTTTCCAAATGACGCATAGCTCTACGACGAATATACGGTTCTGCAACTTGCCGCATTTCAATAGATGTCTGAACACGAGTTACGACCGAAATACGTTCTAACGCATCTTGCAAAGCAAGGGCATTCAAAACAGTTGCGATCATCCCCATATAATCTGCATGTGCACGCTCCATACCTTCGCCGCTAGCTGATGCACCACGCCATATATTGCCTCCGCCTACAACAACAGAAACTTGTACACCAAGCTCGATAATGTCGCGAATTTGTTCAGCTACTGTACGCAATACGTCGGATGATATACCAAATCCACCCTCGCCAGCTAGCGCTTCGCCGCTCAGTTTCAGAACGACCCGTTGATACTTCGTTCTACTCATACAGACCTCCCTAACCCAAACCCATTTACAAACATATGATCGTTTATACGAAAAGGGAACACTTTCGTGCCCCCCACACATTACTTTTTCACCTGTGCCATCACTTCTGCTACAAAATCGTCTTCTTTCCGTTCGATGCCTTCACCCATCTCGTAACGAGTAAAACGTCGGATGGAGATGTTCTCCCCAATCTTCCCAATCTGCGTCGCCACCAGATTCGCCACCGTTATCGATGGATCTTTTACAAAAGCTTGATCAAGCAAGCATTGTTCACGCAAAAACTTATCCACTTTCCCAGCTACAATCTTATCGACGATATGCTCAGGCTTACCTTCGTTCAATGTTTGCTGACGGAAAATTTCCGTTTCACGTTCGACAACCTCTTGCGAGATATCTTCACGCCTCAAGTACTCAGGCCGCGATGCCGCAATATGCATAGCAATATCTCGGCAGAGACCGCGAAATTGATCTGTTTTTGCAACAAAATCAGTCTCACAGTTCACCTCTACAAGCACACCAATGCGTCCGCCTGCATGAATGTACGACTCAACAACACCCTCAGAAGCAATGCGTCCTGCCTTCTTTGCAGCAGAAGCCAATCCTTGCTCGCGAAGAAACTCAATCGCTTTTTCAAGATCGCCGTTCGCTTCCGATAGCGCTTTTTTACAATCAAGCATCCCTGCACCCGTCTTTTGCCGCAACTCTTTTACTTGTTCAGCCGTTACCGCCACCATGTACACCCCTTGCTCACTCGCATTGATTACAATTCATTCAATCATACAGCATCTCAATTAAGATGCTGTCTCTTCATCACCTTGTTTACCTTCCATAATTGCATCTGCCATTTTTCCACAGAGCAATTTTACAGCGCGGATTGCATCGTCATTACCTGGAATCACATAATCAATTTCATCTGGATCACAGTTTGTATCCACAATGCCAACGATCGGAATCCCCAATTTACGAGCTTCCGCAACAGCGATTCTTTCTTTGCGTGGGTCGATAATAAATAAAGCACCCGGCATTTTCTTCATATCTTTAATGCCACCCAAGAATTTCTCTAAACGATCTTTCTCTTTACGCAATAAAATAACTTCTTTTTTAGGTAACACTTCGAACGTTCCGTCCATTTCCATCGTTTCTAGCGTACGAAGACGTTCAATTCGCTTTTGGATGGTGCTAAAGTTAGTTAACGTGCCTCCAAGCCAACGTTGGTTGACATAATATCCACCACAACGCAATGCTTCATCATGTACAGACTCTTGCGCTTGTTTTTTCGTGCCTACAAAAAGGATATCCTTACCCTCTGCTCCAACACTGCGCACAAAATTATATGCTTCTTCTACTTTTTTTACGGTTTTTTGTAAGTCAATAATGTATATGCCATTGCGCTCTGTAAAGATATAGCGATCCATCTTAGGATTCCAACGGCGCGTTTGGTGCCCAAAATGCACACCCGCTTCTAATAATTGCTTCATCGAAATGACAGCCATGTTCATTCTCCCCTCAAGTTATCCCTCCGCCTACTTCATCATCCTAGTCCCCTGCATCGCAGACTCAACTAGTCTCCATAGACGTGTGAATTTTCACCTGCAAAAGTATAACATTAAAACCACTCTCGGAGCAAGTCGAGGCTTTGAACCAGATGATGTGATTACGACGTAGTGAGCGTTACAATGACTTGCGAGATATTTTCATTTTGATTCAAAATATAGTTACCTGCGTGAATAAATGGTTCATTAGAAGCCAGTTGAATAAAAGGTGCTGCGTTTGTAATAACTCCTTGTTGTACTAGAAGTGCAGCAATCTGATCAATCGTCATGCCTGAAGAAATATCGACTTGCACCGTTTGTCCAACCGATCCAACTTGTGTATTCCTTGCACTAACCTTAGCTACCATCCGCTGTTTACGCAATGTGATCACCTGTTTTTTAGCTGTTTCTAACTGAGCGTTGACTTTCACCAATTGATGAGTTTCTTGATCTAATTGCACTTGCAAGGCGTGTATCTGCGTATCTGATCCAACAGAAGCGACAACATGCTCTTGGTTCATATGTGGCATTACGATCCATATGAATGCAGCTACTAGTAATCCCACCCCTATTCCATTAGCAAAAATAAGCCGACTACTCATGACAACACCCGTCCATTTCTAAGCAATCCTTGAACTAGATCGACTTCCCCAAATCCCACATTTAGTTCCATCATGATCGTTTGTGCATCATCCCCACGGGCGATACGCTGCGCTACATCTTTATATTTTGGCGATAGAAATTCAGGCAGCAGGTCCTGTTCAGTAGGTTCCTTACTACTTTCAAGTGATGGCCTTTGTTCATGTAACATAGTAACCTGTTCTTGTAAATCATGAATTTCATTTTTCAGAGCGTACAATTCTCGTTCCTTTTGAACTTCATAACTATCCATTTTTTGACGAAGACCTGCAATCATTTCAACTAATCGGTCATTCTCCGTCTCCATTTGTGTTGCAAACGTCTCCACGGCTGTGACCACAGCCAGAGGATCACTGACACCTTCCTTACGTTGCGCCAGCCACACATATAAAAAGACCCCTACGGCAAGTAAAATGAACACAACTGCAACCATAATCACCCGTTCCTCCTCTATGTTTTGCGCTCCGTGCGCCCCTTCGTTCGATGCCAGCCGTCTGTGCTACAAGTAAAAAAACACCCCGTAATAAAGTCATCACAATGCCATTCCAAGTGTTCGCGAATAAGATGTACTCCAGGATACATCATCGTTGTAACTTCTATCGTTGTAGGTTTTTTTTGATCTATGACCTCTTTAAGATCATCTCGTTGGTTTTGCAATGTAACGATCTTTTCCTGTGTTGTCGTCTCTGTGATCGCTAAACGTCTACAGATAGTTAGTTGTTCAGAAGACAGTCTGCCTAGTCGTTCTTTCAGCTCCTCTAATTTCCGTGTTGCTTCTACTGTTTTTTGAAGGGTCTCCTCGTGACTGACAATCTGATCCATAATCATCGCGAGTTGTTCCTCTTCCTCAATACCCGTCATAAATTCAATACGTGTTGCTGTACCTAAATGCGACCCTACGACTCGAGCCAATACAGAATCATCGACGCGCGTCAGTCCGCCTACAAGAAGCCCCCGTTTACCTGTAATACGAGCAGATCTTGCACGAACGATGCTGTGCATCACGCTATCTGCTACAATCAAATCACCTTCTGATTCAATGATTGCATTTTGCAAATAAAGCGCTCGCAGTGATCCCTTTGCATAGATTTTCGATTTTGTGGAACCTTGAACACCACCACGTATAATAATGTCACCATCAGCGAAAAGATGAGCACGCTCCACAATCCCAAATACTTCAATATTTCCCGTCGCCTTGATCGTAAACCCTTCGCGAACACTGCCATGAACGACAACACTTCCAAGAAAGTCAATATTACCAACAGAAAAATCCACGTCCTCTTGAACATGAAACACAGGGAGCACTGAGACTCGTTGATTCCGCCCATAGACAATCTGACCATCGATCTCACTTAAAAGAATCATCCCATCTGACGATATGCACGTCCCCGATCCACTTGGAAGAACCTTTACTTGAGGAGCCTTACTTTGTACTTCATTGCCATAAACATCAACGCCCGGGAGGCCATACTGTCCTTCTATCCGATAGACGAGTTCTTGTCCTACTAAGGCGTTTTGTAACATACCGAGTTCCCTATAATCCACATGATCATTGTCAAGTAATTGCGGTATCGGAACAGGATCGATATCAAAACAAAAATGGAGTTGCTCGTCAGTTGGTGTACCCGGTGGTTCTCCCTGTGCAACTACTACGTCAGCCATAGGTCCTAGCCAACTTTCAAGCAGCAAGCTAAGTTCAATATCATCCAGTACGCCGTAGCTATATTGTTGCTTGTCAAGTAAGTCTTTCAATTCTATAAGAGTAAATATCCGATCCAATGTGATTGGCGGTGCCTTGAAAGTTGCAACCGCAAGGAGTCCATTGTCTTTAACAGTAAACCGAACATAATCTTCTAAAATAAACGTTTCTTCTGCCATAGACGTCCCCCCTACATTCAGATAAAACGATCTCCCTGTAGCACCGTTTTAATCCAAATTTGTCCTGAATCACATTGCACCTGAATCGTTCTCCCTACATGTCCCCCTACATCAGAGCCTACTATTGGTATATGCAACAAGACAAGTTGTGCAATAATCGCTTCCACATTGCGAGGTCCAATTCGAACGAGATCCATACCCGTAGAAAAAGCAAACATTTGCGCCCCACCCGCTAACTTAGCACGCACGTGGTTGCGGTTGGCGCCTTGTTCTATGAGTTGACCCAACAATGTCTCTACGGCAGTATCTGCATACTTAAACCGATCCTCTGTGGTTCCATGTGAAGTAGGCAACATAATGTGCGCTAATCCGGCAACCTGTGAAGATGGATCAAATAAGACTAATCCAACACAGGATCCAAGCCCCAGCGTTCGTAGCGTATCGTCCCCTTTCGCTACTTTCGCATCAGCCATGCCTACATTGTGAATCATACAGAACCTCCAATACCAAGTGCGTGCAAGAGCACATCTTGTGCACCAGGAAAAGGAAAGAGGAAAAAGTGAGCGTCTTCTTGTTCTTCACGATGATGCACGGCTGTATGTATGACTAATGCATACCTTCCTCCCATTTGATCCGTTTGCAATGCAATCGATAGAATCGATTGTGCCATATCTACAGCGACAAGAGGAACCGACGGCAACATGCGCAACTGTGTAAAATCCATCAATGCAGATAAATAGTTAGCAGCTAATATGTTGCCAACTTCACCAAGTGCGGACAACCCGATATCACTAAATCCATCTTTTGATTCTTCTCCACCGCATATATTGGACACTAATTGTTTTGCACTTTTCATAGACTGAATAAAAAACATAGTCCCTTCTATATCCCCTGTAACTTGAAGAAAAACACCTGCTACCACTACCTCTGGGCCACCCAAAGTCATACTAATCTCATCAAATGGCACTAACTCTACTTGCGGAACACGCATGGCAATTGGCGCTTGTAAAAGCTCGGACAATGCAGTAGCAGCGTGTGCCGCGCCAATATTGCCTAATTCACAGAGTATATCTGCTGCATAAGAGTCTAACTGATAACTATCAGTCACTTCCATCCCCCTTTCATGATGCATATCCATAGAGTTTTCTCTAGACTATGGCAAAAATCTTTGTATGACAAGCTGTTTCATCGCCTAAATGGTAGAAATCGGTTGAGAAATCCTTGTAAACCTCGTGTTTTCTCTAGCTCTGGAGCAATCGGTCGAAAAGAATCTTCTCTGACATTCTTTGTGATTTGCATCAAACAACGCGTCGCAAGTGAGTGCGGTTCTAGTAACACAAAGGGAGTCTGTTTAGAAACAGCCCTCTGTACAGCCGGATCTTCTAATACATAGCCAATAACCTCGATCTGTGTTTGTAAAAATTGCTCTGCAACGCGACTTAACTTTCTTCCTGCATCCATTCCTGCCACCACATTCACCGCTCGATTAATCAGAAGAAAAACTGGTGGTAATGTAATCGTGTTTTTAACCATTTTCAATAGTGCATAGGCATCTGCAAGTGCTGTAGGTTCTGGTGTAGTTATAAGTAGTAACTCGTCACAAAGCCCCATGAGCTCAGCCGTAAAAGGACCAAATCCAGCTCCAAAATCAATGTAAACCCGCTCAAATTGATCTTCGATTAAAAGTAATTCTTCTGTAAGTTTTGCACCATACAATGAGTGTGCTTGCATGTCCGTAATTAGTTTTGCACCACCCGATATAAAAGCCAAATCATGTGGACCTCGTGTTAATGCTTGCTGCAAGGAAATATGACCTTCTAGTACATCTAGCAAACTATAATGAGGTCTTACCCCCAACAAAATATCGATATTAGCAAAACCAAAATCACCATCTAAGATTGCGATTCGCATTCCTTCTTTTGCTAGCATCAAGCCGAGATTCAATGAAATATTGGATTTCCCAACCCCACCCTTGCCACTTGCTACGGCAATCAAACGCATATTCCCAGAACGTTTCGACACTGTAGGGTGTTCCTCACGCAGTAATTGGCGTAACGACTCCGCTTGATCAGGCAAGTGGCTCACCTCCGCAAAAGTAGGACTGAAGCGTGGGAATATCCGCACCTCGTAAGTCATCAGGTACATGTTGTCCAACTGAAAAATAAGAGAGCGGTTTATGCAAAGCATCAGACATAGTCAATACGAGGGAAGGTAAAATCGTTTCATCCAATTTCGTAAACAAGAGTGCATCATAGCCCACACTCGCTAATTGTGTCGCAACTTGCTGTGACTCTTTTTCCCTTGCAGACGCGCTTAATACAAGGTATATCACGTCGATTGATACGGCTGATAGAATCTGCTTTAACTCCTCAACCTGTTTTTCTTGCAAGAAAGCTCTACCTGCTGTATCAATGAGAATTAAATCTAATGTCGACCATGCATCCACTTGTTCTTTGAGTTCATTTGCAGTGTGCGCGACTGCAAAGGGAACATTTAAAATCTCTGCATATGTGCGCAACTGCTCAACTGCCGCCACACGAAACGTATCAATCGTTAAAAGACCCACTTTACGATGTTCGCGTAAACGTGCCAAGGCAGCTAATTTAGCAATAGTGGTTGTTTTCCCAACTCCTGTTGAACCAATAAGTGCAACAATTCGATCCTGCAGACGAATAGGACGGACCGCATCACTATTATTCAATACATCAGCAATGAATTTTCGCAATGATTCACACTGATTTACTGTGCTCCCACTATCAAACTCTGACTGCCCACGTAAGTAGCGTAATAAAAGTGTTTGTGATAAACCTGTACTAATCAGTTGCTGCATGGTGCTAGTGACCTCATTTGAGCGTATAGGCTCTGTTTCACCCGTAATCAGAGCACCAAGTAAGGTCTTAATATCTTGAAGATCTTCATGAAAAACAGAAGCGGTCTCGACGTTTTCTCTCATTTGCACATGCTTTGAGAGTGGCAACACATCTTTAGCAACATCCGTTTGCTGTACCGGCTTTAGTATACTCGGTGGAGTACGATCAATAGGTGTTTGAATATCATCAATTCCGGCAACAATTTCGATGACGCGTTTACCAAATAACCCCTTTAATCCGCGAGCGGGGATTTTTTTTTGTGATAAGATAAGAGCATCGCGACCTAGCTCTGAACGTATCTGATTCAATGCCTCACCAGCTGAAGTTGCCACATAGCGTTTAATAAACATCTATACATTCACCACCCCGCCATTTTCAATTGGTGTATCCGGATCTAACTCAGCGTAAGACAAGACAAATAGTTCGGGTAGTGAGCGTTGCATGAGACGTTGCACATGTGCGCGAAGTTGCGGTGAAACAAGCAAAATCGCTGTTTTACCAAGTGATGCAAGTCTTGCGGTATGATCGGCTACAGCCTTTAGCAATTGCTGCGTAAGTCTTGGATCAAGTGCCAAATGAGTTCCATGATCCGTGTGATTTAAATGTTCCTCGATCCGTTTTTCAGTTGTTTGACTCAACGTGATCGCGGTGATTGTCGTAGCTATTCCTGAACGAACTTGCGCAGTAATTTGCCGACTGAGCTTTTGACGGACAAATTCAGTAAGCACATCCGGATCTTTTGTATATCGCGCCTGATCGGCCAATACTTCGAGTATAGATGGCAAATCGCGAATCGAAACTCGTTCATCTAAAAGATTGCCTAATACCTTTTGTACATCGCCTACTGTGAGTAACTGTGGTACCAATTCCTCCACCAGAACAGGCTGCCGTTCTTTGACCGTATCAAGTAACGTCTTTACTTCTTGACGCCCCAATAATTCACGCGCATGCCGTTTAATGAGTTCCGTTACATGTGTCGCGATCACAGATGGTGCATCCACAACGGTATACCCTGCAATCATTGCCTTTTCACGCATCGATTCACTAATCCACTCTGCAGGCAAATGAAAAGCTGGTTCTTTGGTTGGAATACCTACTATTGAAGGATCAGTCATGCCTCCACTCATCGCAAGATAATGCCCGATCATCAATTCATAACGTGCAATCTCTGATCCGCGTATACGCACCACGTACTCACTTGGACGCAGTTGAATATCATCGCGAAAGCGAATCATAGGCACGACAATCCCAAGGTCAAGTGCGATTTGACGGCGAATAAGAGCGACTCGTTCCAATAGATCCCCACCTTGCTTGGTATCTGCAAGTGGAACAATAGCGTAACCAAATTCAAATTCAATGGGTTCAACTGAAATTAATTGATACATACTTTCCGGACTTTTCACTGTTTTTGCTCGTTCAATGTCTGCTTTTTGCTGTGTTTCTTTTACGGTTTTCACCTGCATTCGCGACATGCGATAAGCTGAAAACGCTAAGACAGCAGAAATTGGACCTGTAATAAAGATGCCAATAGGTGAAAATGCACCCAGAAAAAATAGCACAATAGCTACAATATATAGTGTCATGGGTGAAGAAAAGACCTGAGCCATAATATCTCCGCCAAAATCTTCACTACTAGATGATCGAGTGACAATTAAACCCGTTGCAGTAGATAGCAAGAGAGCCGGGATCTGACTCACGAGTCCATCTCCAACAGATAGAACGGTATAGGTGGAAATAGCCGTCTGAAAAGGCATTGACTGTTGTGCCATTCCGATGATAAATCCTCCAATAATATTGACAGCTACAATAATCATCGACGCGATGGCATCACCTTTAACAAACTTACTTGCACCATCCATCGCTCCATAAAAATCAGCTTCTTGTTCTATAGCTTTACGACGTGCACGCGCTTGCGCCTCTGTAATTAATCCTGAATTCATATCTGCATCGATGCTAATTTGCTTTCCTGGCATGGCATCCAGTGTAAACCTTGCTGCCACTTCCGCTACACGCTCCGCACCTTTTGTAATAACTATAAACTGGATAATAATTAATATAATAAAAACAATGACACCCACTACAGCATTACTTCCGATTACAAAACTCCCAAAAGTCTCAATGACTTGTCCAGCATAGCCCTGCGTTAAAATGAGTCGTGTTGACGAGATATTGAGTGCGAGTCGAAATAAAGTAGTAATAAGCAAGAGTGAAGGAAATATAGAAAATTGAAGAGGTTCCTTTGTAGACATGGCAACAAGTAAGACACTAAGAGATGTAGCCAGATTTAAAATGATCAAAAAGCTAAGGAGTACTGGAGAGATGGGTATGACAAGCATAGCAATAATGCCAATAACCACGATAATAGGTAATAACGTCAACTTCTTCACCGCAATTTTTCTCCTTTGCAATATGTCATTCCCTAGCATACCAAATCGTAGGTTCACAAAATACGTCGACGCAACCGATACACATAGGCTAGCACTTCTGCGACCGCGCCAAATAATTGAGGTGGTACAAAGTCATCAATTTCAGCCAATTGATAGAGTGAACGTGCAAGTGGTCGATTTTCTACAATGGGTACATCATGTTGTACAGCAATTTCGCGAATTTTAAGTGCGATTTGATCAACTCCCTTGGCTACGACTTGTGGTGCATGCATGGTTGTAGCATCATAGCGTAATGCCACTGCGTAATGGGTTGGATTGGTTAAAATCACATCAGCCAAGGGTACCTTTTGGAGCATTCGACGGCGTGCGATGGCGCGCCCACGCTCGCGAATTCTCCGCTTAATTTGCTGATTGCCTTCCATTTGTTTCATTTCATCTTTTACATCTTGTTTAGACATTTTGATGTTGCGGGTAAACTGAAACCGTTGAAACAAAAAGTCTCCAAATGCTAATACTAAGAAAGCTCCACCTACATAGAGAAAAATCAACAAGGCACTATTGATAAAAAGTGCAAATAATTGTGCTGGATCTGCACCAATGAGCATAAACACTTGAGGTGCACTCGACATAACAGCTAAGTATACAGCAGCTCCAATCACAGATAACTTCAAGATCGACTTCATCATCTCAACAAAAGAGCGCACAGAAAATAATCGCGTGACTCCTTTTAGAAAGTCAATCCGGGAGAAATCAGGGAGGAGCGAACTTGGAACAAACATGGGACCAACTTGAATAAAAGCAGCAAAAATGCCAAACCCAAGACCTGTGATAATAATCGGAAATAAAGCCATGATCACATGCTTAAAAGCCACTTGCAGATCAGCTGAATCAATACCCGTTACAGAAGCTTTCAGAGTTCCTTGTCCTAAAAGCAGGATCATGGCTTGCCACAATGCCTGCAATAATCCTCCGCCAAAAACCCTACCGCTGCAGTCAGGTCATGGCTCGTTGCTACTTGTCCCTTTCGCCTAGCCTCACTTCTACGTCGCGCAGTCGGTTGTTCTGTTTTTTCCGCAAAAAATTGCAGATTCCACTGCATCATGCCGACCCACTTCCTAACGCAAGTAAAAGACTGTTAATTTGCTGATCCATGATATCAACAAGTTCTCTCATTAAATCAACCAGTGCAGGCATCAATACCCCAACTAAGGCTAACCCAATGAATAAGGTAATCGGAAGTCCTACAAAAAAAACATTCATTTGAGGCACTGCACGTGAGGCGACTGCAAGAGCAATATTTGTTAAAAAAATCGCAAGCATAACAGGCGCTGCAATTTCAACACCAATACTAAACAACGTAATCGTGGCATGTAAAAATACATCTGCCACTGACCCGCCAAAATGTGCAACTCCTATCGGCACATAACGGTAACTTTGTAATAAAGCCAAAATCACATTTGCGGCACCATGTACTCCAATAAAAAAAAGTGAAAATAAAATATAGACAAGGTTTGCAAGAGGTGTGGATGGTGTAGAAAACCCTGGATTCACTAGACTAACCATAGAAAATCCAATTTGAATATCTAACAATGCGCCAGCAAACTGAACCGCATAAAACACAAAACTGGCTATTAAACCAAGTGCAACTCCAACCAACGCTTCTTGTATAAGGAGTACAAAAAAAGTCATATCATTGATCGTAATGCCAGAGGCTACAAGCATGGAATGTGTCTCACTGGCATTAATGATCACAGATAAGTAAAGGGCTAAGCCGATCTTCACAATCGTAGGAACTTGCAAATTCCCAAAGATCGGAGCAGAAAATAATATGCCAATGGAGCGAACAAAAATGAGAAGGAAAATAAGAATAGACGTTGTCCCAATCATCATCTATCGTATATACTGCTGTAAATTTCCAAGAATGTTTGCAGTAAAATGAGTTAATAGCCCCAACATCCAAGGCCCTGCAAGAAAAAGAATGACAATAATAGCTGCAATCTTCGGAACAAACGTAAGCGTCTGCTCTTGAATTTGAGTTGTTGCCTGAAAGATACTAATAATGAGTCCAACAAGCATACCCACAATAAGAATGGGTCCAGTTAATTCAAGAACAATAAAGATTACCTGTTGACCTAACCCAACGACAAAGTTGCCATCCACATACGGTACCTCCTATCCATGAAAACCTGCAAGTAGTGATTTAACGACCAAGTACCATCCATCTACCATGACGAATAGCAATAACTTAAACGGCAATGAAATCAGTACAGGCGGTAACATCATCATTCCCATGGACATAAGCGTTGTCGCTACAACCAGATCAATAATTAAAAAAGGAATATAAATCATGAACCCAATCTGAAAAGCCGTTTCCAATTCACTAACCGCAAACGCTGGTACTAATGTAGTTATAGGTAGCGAAGTGAGATTTTTAGGTGGAGCCATATGTTGATACTGTAAAAACAGATCCACATCCTGAATTCTCGTTTGCTTTGCCATAAATACTTTAAATGGGTACTCTGCACTCGCGATCGCAGTACTTTGATTCATGTGACCAGCTAAATACGGTTGTACTGCATCTTTATTGACTGCTGAAAAAGTAGGTGTCATCACAAACAAGGTAAGAAATAAAGACAATCCAATAATCACCTGGTTTGGCGGAGTCGTCTGCAAAGCGAGCGCACTTCGCACAAATGATAAGACCACTACAATGCGAGTAAAAGCAGTCATCATGATGAGAATGGCCGGAGCAACGCTCAAGATAGTTAACAACACAAGAATCTGAACGACATTGACAACGCCTGCAGGGCTCGTTGATGGTGATACTGACAGAGACAAACCCGGCACATGTAGCGATGTTGCTGCAAAGGCGGGCGACACATGTGCACATAATAAAAAGATAAATAAGGACAGAGAAACATATTTTAGACGTACTCTCATCGCTTTTGCTCCGAATCTACTGCATCATCTTCTCGCACTTGCGCCCCATCAGAACGTTCACTAGGTTCCTTTTCGCGCAGTACGTCCTGCCGACGCATTTGTACATGTTCAAAACGCTCCCGCAAATACTCCCCAAAATCAGGGTCTTGTGAATGAGTCTCACTCGTTCTCTTTTGTTTCCAAAGAGATATTAACCATGAAAAAGACGGATAAAGGCGTGAACCTTGTAGATCATTCTCACGGCCACCGTGAGATAACTTCTCCGCCAATTGTTCATCATCAAATCGAGCGACAAGTTCCACATGTGTACCAACACCTACAAGCAAGACCGTCTTTTCATCTACGATCACTGTGTGTAGCGACTTGTTTTGACCTAACGATTGAGCTGCTACTACGCGCACATATCGATTACTAGAGAGCGCAAGTGCCTTTTTTCCTAGCAACCGAATAGAGACTACCGCAAGTGCAATAATGAAAAGGAGACTTATCATCAATTCAGCAACACTGGCAAACCCACTCATTATAGCGCCAACGTTTTACGAATCGCTTCTAATACGCGATCCGCCTGAAATGGTTTTACGATAAAATCCTTAGCCCCAGCCTGAATAGCCTCCACAACCATTCCCTGTTGACCCATAGCAGAACACATAATCACGCGCGCTGTAGGATCGAGAGCGCGAATTTCTTTGACAGCTTGAATTCCATCTTTTTCCGGCATGGTGATATCCATCGTCACAAGATCAGGGCGCAACTCTCTAAACTTATCTACTGCTTGTTGTCCATCTCCCGCTTCCCCAACCACTGTGTATCCATTTTTCGTTAAAATTTCTCGAATCATCATCCGCATAAATGCGGCATCATCCACAACGAGAACGTTTTTTGACATTCATAATCCCCCCAATACATGTACCTCTTGTTACTGCAAGCGCTTAATACGTTCGGCTGGACTCACTATATCTGTAACTCTCACGCCAAAATTCTCATCGATGACTACAACTTCACCACGAGCGATTAGTTTGTTATTGATAAGAATATCTACAGGTTCACCAGCAAGAGCGTCTAATTCAATAATAGAACCAGGAGCAAAGTCGAGAATATCTCGAATCAACCGTTTGGTTCTTCCAAGCTCAACGGTCAGTCCAAGAGGAATATCGAGTAGTAAATCGAGGTTACGTCCCCCATGAAGAGCAGGCACATCATCAAATGCTGTAAATACTGCTTTTTCAACCACAGGCTCTGGTTCAGGTTGTGCTTTTCTTAGCGGTGCAGAAGCATAAGAAGGGACTGATTCTACTGGTTTGTTTTGCGGTCTTGTATACGTACCTGAGTTACTATTTATCGATGGTCGTTCAGTTATAGGTGGTGCAACACTTGCTGCTACCTGTGCCGATGATGCTTCTGTTGTTGCCATCAACATGTGAACCAGCGATTTCGCAAATGATAAGGGAAGCATCTGCATGATATTTGAATCAATAAGCGTCCCAACCTGTAAGTGGAAAGATACTTCAACTAACACGTCTTGAACATTTGCAGTAAATAAGCTGTCATTACCAATCTTTAAATCAACAACCTCCACGATAGGAGGAGAAATATTGACGCTCCTATGAAACATCGTAGACATAGAAGTCGATGCAGAACCCATCATTTGATTCATCGCTTCTGCTACAGCACTTACATGCAGATCATTAATCTCTTCAGATGGAGCGGTTCCATCTCCACCTAGCATAAGATCAGCAATAATTTTTGCATCATCCACCAAAATCATGAGTATATTGCTACCCAGTAAGCCTTCAGTAAATTCCACCCGCGCTGCCACATGTGGAAGCGGAAAGTCTTTCCTTAACTCATCTGGTTTTATAACCCGCACTTGTGGCGTTGTGATATTTACCTTCTGTCGTAAAAGTGTAGAAAGAGTTGTAGCCGCGGTTCCAAAAGAGATATTTCCAATCTCTCCCAAGGCATCGCGATCAAATAACGACAACAGATCTTCATCATGTGTTTCAGTCACCACTTGATCAATAGTACTTGCAGACACTTCGCTTGCAGCAGGACCACCTGCCATCAATGCATCAATTTCCTCTTGCGAAAGAAAATCATTCGCCATAATTACCGCCTTCTTCCACTACCTGTGTTATCTTCAATGCGTATCTTCCACGCACCTTACCAGCAAATCCTCGATATTTAACCTCATCGCCCACCCGCATGGCAAGTGGTACGGAGATCGCCTGCTCCAGTGGTAGGACATCGCCTAATTGAAGATGTAACAAGTCATTTACTTGAATCTCTGTTCGTCCTAACTCCGCAGTCATCTCAACTTCTACACGATCCATATGTTTCACAAGCAGTTCTGATTTTTCGTGATCAATCAATGAATTCCCTTGCTTAGATCCAGAGAAAGCAAACCTCGAACTGAGACGAGGCATGACACTTTCTAAGACGACATGCGGCATACAAATATTGATCATACCTTGCACTGAACCTATCACTACTGATAGCGCGACTACGAGAACAATATCATTCGGGTTAACAATCTGTATAAATTGCGGATTAATTTCGAGACTATCATAACTAAGATTCAATTCAACAATACTCGACCATGCAGAGGAAAGCGTAAACAAGGAACGAGAAAATAATTTTTCTAATACCATCGTGTCAATTTCAGTTAATTTATGACCTCTTACCACAGCTTGACCCGTACCACCAAATAATCGATCCAAAATTGCAAACGACAAATCGGTACTAACTTCCATAAGAAACTTACCACCCAATGGATCAACGTCGATCACATGGATCACTGTTACAGCAGGAACAGATCGCACAAATTCTTCAAAAGGTACTTGATCTACAGACGTTACACCTAATTGCACCACTGTACGAGTTTGCGCAGAGAGATAGTTCGCTAGCAAACGCGAATAGTGTTCATAGATGCGTGATATCGTGCGTAAATGCTCTTTTGAAAAACGCATAGCACGCTTGAAATCATAGGAGCGAACACGTAATTGTGCATCATCTCGTTTGATCTCCTCCGCTGACAATTCTCCGGAAGTGAGTGCGGATAACAAGGCGTCTATCTCTCCTTGGGATAAAACCTCCGGCATAACCGAACCTCCTTATTGCACAATCAATGAATCAATATACACTGCAGTTATTTTCCCGGATGTCAAAAAAGAATTAATACGATGCATGACGAGATTTTTAATGACATGACGACCCCCAGGCTGCATGATTTGTGTGCTATTCAATCCATGAAGCACAGCAATCACAGCATCGTCTACTTGAGCAGATCGATCCGTTAACTCAGTGACAACAGCGGTACTTGGGGCTTGTAAGGTGAGCTGAATCTCAATAATCCCGCTATCTTGAAGATTAGTAGTAATTTTATCAACGCTATATTGCCAAGACTGCAATTGTGCCGCAGTAGGTGGTCCACTTGGTCCTGGCTTTAAAACAAATTCATAAACCATCGACCCACCGATCAAAACCACACCTACCGCTAAAATCCCAAGAAGCACCACTGATTTGCGGCTCATTCCAGATGATCATCCCCCACTTGTGCAGCTATCACACCAGCAATACCAATTTTCTTATAGTATTCGGTCATTCGTGACACAACATCATTTGTACTTTCTTGCACCACGTATTTTTTGCCAGATACCAACGTAATCACAGTATCTGGTGTCGATTCAATTAACTCAATCATCATCGGATTCAAATAAAAGGAAGAGCCTTTTACTCTCGTCAAGTACACCATTGCACAACACCGCCAAGCTATAAGCTATGATCTGACACACATGTCGATGGTAGTGACACAGCAGGTTAGAATACCTAATGAAATCATTCTAACCTGCGTTAAATTGATAAGCATAGAATTCGACATTTGCACGGAAAATCCTGTCGAATCGCTATAATAAAATATTTATCGAATAACAGATTGCACTGCAGACAATGGATACGTTGTACCATCTACCATAATTGTGGGTCCATTAGCAGAGGATTGCACAGATGACACTGAACCATTCACCGAAGCACCACTTCCATCTGTTAATGAAACGGTTGCACCTAGTAGCTGCAATGCACTGGTCATTGATTGTGACGTCTGTAGAGATTGCAAATCAGAAATCACATTTTTTTGCCCTTGCGCGACATTGGTCATCTGTTCTAAGGAAGAAAACTGAGCAAGTTGTGCAATAAATTGAGTATTACTTTGGGGAGACAGTGGATCTTGATATTTCATTTGCGTCACAAGTAATTGCAAAAATGCATTTTGCCCCAATTGACTATTATCTGTAGTCGTTTGTGTAGTACCATCAGTTGCAGTCGTTGCAGCATTTGTTGATGAAGTGCCCATTAATGAAGCAGGTGTCATGCTCATTGTTCATCCCCCTTTATGCTTTTGCAGAAAAACCTTCATGCTGTGGTATCAGATCAACTCTTTCCCTTAGCTGTGCAATCATCACTTGATGGTTTTGTCTTTCTGTTAACTGACTAGCAGTCATTGGGTCTTGCCTTGATTGCTGTTGTTGTTGACCAGAATCAGCCCGAACGTCAACAGCAACCGATTGAAATCCTTGCATCTGCAATTGTTCTAACAGAGCCGGGAGTTGATCTCTAATGAGCGATTGCGCTTCCGTAGTCGACGCAGTAAATTGAACTCTCAACTCTCCATTTTTAAAAGAACTAACCCGCAATTGTAGCTTTCCTAAATGGGCTGGAACAAGCGTCATTTCAACCGTGGATTGTCCCAAAACAGCACGTTGTGCCATTTGTTTTACAATCCACTGACTTGCCTCTGCCGCGACTTGTTGTGATGAAACAATGAATGAAGGTTGACCAGCACTTCCATTTGCAGTACTAGAAGTTGGTTGCTCTACGGTCCACCCTTGCGTTACTCCTTGAGATGCAGCCCCTAAAATATCCCTGTTTTTAGAAGGTGCAACAGCAATACGAAAAGCAATAGAACCTTGTTTCAATGAAGTACCTCGTTTCAGATGAACGTGTAATCTTTTAACTCCCATCTGTAACGTAAGATTTTTTGTATCGTCCCCCGCTACACGAAGGAATCCCAAGTGACTTGTTTTTCTAGTTTGAGCTAGCGTCTGCGCGGCACCTTGAGCTTTTGTACCCGCTAACACTTGGCCATTTAACAGATGCTGATTCGCCATAGCAATAGGTGCCTGTCGCTGAGAAGAAACAGATCTAAGCGAAGAATGGACCCGAGAAAGATCACCTTTTCCCCTTGTGACTTCAACATTCACCGAAGCGGAGACAACTCGCTGATTGAGCAGTTGCGAAGCAGAAATAGCAGCTTTACTAGCATCAATCCCTTGCACACCTTTGCCCACATGGTGGAGGCTGATTCGAAAGCTACCCTTTCCTTTCGATGCAACTTGCCCTCGATCAATAGGTGCATTTTTGATGCCTGATACCCTCTTCGAATGGTTAGCCCATTGAACGCTATGACGATCTGAAGCACCTGTAGATTGCATTAAGAGATCAGCTGCAGCATTGCTACCGATATGCGCAGAAAGTACAGTCGATGAATGGTTCAATGCCTGTTTCGGGTCAGCAGTACTTACATTTACAAACCGGAGGCTGATTCGAAAGCTACCCTTTCCTTTCGATGCAACTTGCCCTCGATCAATAGGTGCATTTTTGATGCCTGATACCCTCTTCGAATGGTTAGCCCATTGAACGCTATGACGATCTGAAGCACCTGTAGATTGCATTAAGAGATCGGCTGTAGCATTGCTAATGGTATGTGCAGAAAGTACAGTCGATGAATGATTCAATGCCTGTTTCGGGTCAGCAGTACTTACATTTACAAACCACGGTGCAGTGTGTATCCCATGATCATGTTGTAATGCTTCCCCCTCTTTTTTGTCGACAAGCTCTTTACGATGTGATTTCTTCTTCTCTTCTTTGTGTGACGATAAGTGGTTAAGGATGGGTTTTTGCTGAGCGTCTTTTCCAGCAATTGCATCTCTTTGTTCTTCCATTAACGTCTCAAATCTACGCGTCGTATCCCCAGATGTATGACTGTGACCATTCTCTGCTTTCTTTTGCATGGATAGTGGATAACTTGATTCATTAGATACGCGCTTTACATGTACTGCCGAGATAAGACTGAGTAAACTCTGCAACTGAGCTATTCACCTCCCTTCCATTTGAAACGCCCATGCAATACTGCATTCGAATCGTTATGCTCCATCTTGAAGTAGGATAGCCGCCTGTTTAGGTGGCATCGCTGCTAATGTAGATGCTTGATCCGAGGCACTCATCGCCTTTACTACGAAAACTTGTTCTCGAGTAGGCAATTGCATCAAAATGGCTACAGCCTGTTGCGATGACATATTCGAATAAATGGCAGCCTGCTTAGACCATGAAGCATTATTACTTTGCAATTGATTAATTTTTGCTTGTAAAGAACTAATTTTTGACATCTCACTTACAACATCTAACTTAGACTGTGATAGTTCTTGATTCAACAAAGAGACTTGCCCATGTAAACTTTCAATAGTCAACTGTTTTTGCGCCATTTGTATATGCAAAGCATCTAATTCGGATGTTGTCGATGATGCATATGTAGACTGTGTATGGCTTCCATCAATTTCCATTAGATGTGATTCTAGTGTTCCAAGAACATTGTATCCCAAAATTTGTAGAGCCAATGCTGCAAAAATAGTTGTTGCTATAATTGGTAGAAACAAGTAATAGAACATCCAGGACAAAGGTCTCATCCGATGCATATCCTCATCATGTACCTTTGTCTCTTTTATCTTCTTTCCGTTACTTTTCATCACTGTCACCTATAAGTCTACGGGTTAGCGCTAATTCATCGTTATGCACGATGGTTTTTCGCTCTCTTTCTACATGCGCAATGCTATCCATTTGTTCTCCAAAACGCTTCCACGTCTCAGACTTTTGATAAGCAATCTTAGTACTCTCCACAGCATCTTTTAACGTCACTTCAAGGGCGCTCACAGCCTGTTCTTTTTGAACCATATGCAGTTCTAAGAGCGATTCATAGTGGTACCATTCAAGCACAGTAGCTGCAGCTGTAACTGTCTCTTCCCTAGCAGACATCACCTCGGCAATGGCAAATTTAGCTTCTTCAAGTTCATGGCGCTTTGCTTCGACTTGAAGGCGTATTTGTTGTTGCTCCTGTTCTTTAGCCTTAAGTAATTGAGTGTAGAGATGTCCCATACGACGAATTCGTTTAGTATCATTCATCCGCTCATCACTCCTTTTGCAATCGCTTCAAGAACTTGAACCGTTGATTGAAAATCAGTGCTTTCATCTTTTCTTTGCTTTAAAAAAGTCATCAAATGAGGCTCTAATTCAATAGCCAAATCAGCTGTCCGATCCGTCCCCTTTTGATACGCCCCAATGCGGATCAAATCCTCCACATCACGTTTTGCTGCAAGGAGGGACCGCACTTGTATGGCTGCCTGCAATTGATCACGTGTGACCAATTCTCCCATGAGCCGACTAACACTTTGCAATGGATCAAGCGCAGGAAAATGCCCGCGATTGGCAAGATCTCGACTTAAGACAAAATGCCCATCTAAAATACCTCTTACCGCATCAGCGATAGGGTCTTGCATATCATCCCCATCGACTAAAACCGTATAAATCCCAGTAATTGCACCTTTTTTTGATCGTCCAGCTCGTTCTAATAACTTTGGCAATAAATTAAACACAGAAGGCGTATAGCCACGAGCCGTTGGTGGTTCACCCACTGCTAAGCCCAATTCGCGTTGAGCCATAGCAAATCTTGTGACAGAATCCATCATGAGTGCTACTTGGAGGCCCTGATCGCGAAAATATTCTGCAATAGCCGTAGCCGTAAACGCCCCTTTTACACGTACAAGTGCCGGTTGATCAGATGTAGCAACGACAACAACAGATCGTTTACGTCCTTCTTCTCCAAGATCTCGTTCGATAAATTCCCTTACTTCGCGTCCTCTTTCGCCAATGAGAGCGATGACATTCACATCAGCTTCGCTATTTTTTGCAATCATTCCAAGTAAGGTACTTTTACCTACACCACTACCTGCGAATAACCCAATTCGTTGTCCTTGCCCAATAGTGAGCAACCCATCGATCACGCGAACACCCGTACATAATGGCGTATCAATCAACGGGCGGGACAGCGGTAGTGGAGGCGTACGGTATAGCGGCATCCACTCACCATCTGTGAGCGAGTGGATGCCGTCTATAGGATTGCCCAATCCATCCACGACACGTCCTAAAAGTTCCACTCCTACGCGAACTTTCAATGACTCACCTGTGGCTCGCACTTCACTTCCAGGTGACAGGCCTTCCACAGACCCGAGTGGCATAAGAAGGACGTCATCTTTTCGAAAACCCACCACTTCGCACAATGACTCTGCACCATCATCAGACAGAATCACGCATAGATCACCAATACGTGCTGAAGGCCCCTTTGACTCTATCGTAAGTCCTACAACCTTTTCGATTCGTCCATGAACCCGATGCAATTTTGCGCGATCCAGACACTGTTGATAGCCGACCAGTCGCTTACTCATCACTTGCTTCGCCTTTTTCAACATGCTGTGCACACGTTAGCAACGCGTGTTCAACTTCCTGTAAGCGCGTGGATAAACGACTATCAATACTCCCGATCTCCGTCACAATGACTACATCTCCCTTAGATAAACTAGCATCGGGGATGATGAGAAGTTCAGCCTGATGATGGAGTGATTGTTCGTAGCTTCGCCTATGTCCAAGCGCGATATCTAACTCGATGGGAGACACACGCAACTCTACTCGCTTTGCTTTATCCACCTCATGTAGAAGACCTGAGACTAAACGAGCAGCCACACTATCATCCACAAGGACTTGTGATGCTACGACTTTTTTTGCAATGTCCACTGCCAGTGAAACTATCATAGACTCCGAGCTTTTCACTCGCTCTTTACGCTCTATCTGTGCGCACAACAGCACATCTTGCGCTTGCATAATGAGTTGCTGATACTGACTTTTTGCACTTTCTTCTCCCGCTTTGAAACCCTCTTTTTCGCCTGATTGGTACGCCTTATCGCGAATTGATTGCTCATCTAATCGCGCTTGTTCCAAAAGGTTGTGCACATGCTGTTGCGCTTCTTGTTTATCTTTTTCAGTCTGTTGTTGCAATGCTGTAAGAACAGCTTGTTGTGCATCAATCTCATCATGTAATGTTTGAAGTGTTTTTTGCCATTCAACAAGTGGATCGTGACATATAGCATCCTGCAAATCATCATCTACAGCTGTATTGCTATCCAGAAGAGTGGATGATGGTGGTGTGATCATAATCATGCGTGTTGGCAAGTCTGTCGATGGAAGTCGTACAATTTTAGACAAGAATATCATCGCCTCCACCACGAGTGATCACAATTTCGCCCATTTCCTCAAGCTGCCTGATTTGCGCTACTATTCGCTGCTGTGCATCTTCTACATCTCGTAGACGTACAGGACCTGCAAACTCCATATCTTGTTTAAAAGTCTCGACCATGCGCTTGGACATATTGCGATAAATCGCTTCTTGTACATCTTCACTTGCCGTGCGCAATGAGAGCTGTAGATCAGCCTGCTCAATGTCACGAATGATACGCTGAATCGCTCGATTATCGAGGAAGACAATATCCTCGAACACAAACATGCGTTTTTTGATTTCTTCAGCTAACTCTGGATCATTTTCTTCTAATTGCTCTAAAATGCTCTTCTCAGTGGCACGATCCACTCCGTTAATAATTTGAACAATCGCATCTAGCCCGCCTACATTCATCGAATCTGGAGAAGCAGTCTGAGAAAGCTTATTTTCAAGTACTCGCTCGACTGTCATCACAACTTCAGGACTCATCGCATCCATAGTGGCGATTCGTCTTGCAACCTCCGTTCTAAGTAATGCAGGCAACGCACCTAAAATGGCAGAAGCTTGTGGTGCATCTAAATACGAAAGCACAAGAGCAATCGTTTGAGGGTGTTCATTTTCGATAAAGCCCAACACTTGACTTGGATTTGCCTTTCTTGCAAATTCAAACGGTCGTACTTGGAGTGATGCGGTCAAGCGATCAATGATTGCTATAGCTCGATCCGTCCCAAGTGCTTTTTGCAAAATTTCCCGAGCATATTCGATACCGCCTTGGGTTATGTAATCTTGTGCAACGGCCAACTCATGAAATTCCTTTAAAATAGATGAACGATCAAGACTTTCCACGCGCCGCAACGCCGCTATCTCTAATGTCAAGTCTTCGATCTCATCTTCACGCAAGTGATGATACACAGTGGAAGCCACATCAGGTCCGAGCGCAATGAGTAAAATTGCTGCTTTTTGGCGATTGGTGTATTGGTCAGTTCGCGCCATTACCCCACACTCCTATTCATCAGACAACCAGGTCCGTAATAATGAAGCAAACGCATCCGGTTTTTTCACCGCCAACTCCTGTAACTGTTTAGACAATGTCACGTCTTCAGGCTCTGGCGGAGGACTTGTTAAAGATGCAACAGACAGAGAATCTAATGCATCATCTGTAAGTCGTTGACGATTGCGTGAACGCATCACCAAAAATGTCGTTAACCCACCACCGAGTAGCAATAATGCTGCAAGTCCACCAAATGCCAGCGGAGAGTTGAAAAAGTTTGGTGCAACAGGTGTATTTCCTTGTCCTGGGGCAAATGGTATGCCAAGTACAGTTACACTAGGAGAAATCTTCCCCGTCGCCTGTTGACCCATAGAAGTAAGAACATAGGATTGAATGCTTTGCGTCAAAGCGCTTGTCAACTTAATGGAATTCGCATTGATTAACACACTCACTGTATATCCTTGTATTTGCATAGGATCAAATGTTGTCGATGTATCCGTATAACTATTGTCGTAATTATTTGTAGACGAACGATCAGCAGATGACGAACCAGATCCTGAACCAGATGTGCCATAGGTAGGAATATTAGGATTTTGTGTGGCTTGTCCTGCGATACCACCCGCACTACTTGAAGCACCACCAGTGCTAGAAGACGATTCCGCCTGGTCAGATAAGATCGGACCTTGTTTGACAATATGTTGTTGCTGTTTCACAGCATTAAAAGTGACGTTAGCATGCACGACAACTTCGACGTTCCCTGGGCCAACTAGTTTGACTAAACTAGACTTTAATTCACTTTCCATCGACTGCTCAAGAGCAGTACGCATGTTCAATTCATTAGTTAATTGGCTTGAGGCTCCGATACTAGCGGCATTCATTGAAGTTGAAGATAGATCATTTCCGTATTGATCAATAACAGACACTTGATTGGCGTTTAAGCCTTGGACAGCATGTGCAACGAGCTGTTGAATACCAAAAACCTGACTTGGCATAAGAGACGCACCCGCTCCTACAGTGACTAGGACTGATGCTTTTGCACCCATATCGACACTTGGATCAAGAAAGGTCTGTTGTTGCGGAACAACAATATTCACTTGAGAACTCTCAACGCCATTAATGGAGTCAATGGACTGTGCAATTCGTTGTTCTAGTACATCGAGCGTCTGCAAATCAAGCTCTTGCGACGTCATCCCAAAGAGATTACCTTGATCGAAAATTGATGAATAATCAATCGTTCCACTTGCCGGAAGACCATTCATAGCCATGTCAATGCGGACTTTATCAGCATCTGCAGCTGGTACTAAGATGCTATTCCCTTGCAATTGATACGGAATCTTCATTTGGTCTAATTTTTGTGTAATTTGACCAGCTGACTTCGCACCTAAATTAGAAAAGACCACTTGATAATTAGGATTTAAAAAAATAAATGAAAGAATAATAATCGTTAAAATGAAAAATATAGCGATTAGCAATACATTTCTACGTTGTCTGGACTCCAGACCCTGATAATAGCTCTTTATACGCGCTATCAGGTTCATGAAAACTTCATTCATCCGCTTATATCCACCTTAGCCCTAGCCTTAAACCTGCATATTCATGATCTGGTCATAAGCTGAAATGGCCCGATTGCGCACCTGGACGGCCATATCTACAGCTAACTCCGCCTTAGTGGCTGTCGTCATCACACTCGCAATATTGGGTGAAGTCCCACTTGCAAGACCTATACCCTGCTGTTCTGCCTGCGTCACAGAAGCATTCACCGACTGAAGCGCATGACCTAAAAGGGATGAAAAGGATCCCGAACCTGCGGAAGGAGCACCAGATTGTAGCGGTAAAGTTGCCAAAGAACCAATACTACTTATAGGTTGAATCATCTATGTGTCCTACTTTCCAATCGAAATTGACTGAGTATCCATCGTCTTTGCCGCATTAAATGCAGTCACATTTGCCTCATACGCCCGTGTAGCAGAAATCATATTCATCATCTCAGTACCGATATTGACATTTGGCATTTGAACATATCCATTCACAGCATCTGGGCTACTCGGATCATAGACTAATTTAAAAGGTGCAGGGTCAGAAACAATCCCCGATACTTGCACACCTTGCAAAGTTGATCCCGTTGCGTTACCTAAAGCAGAAGAAAAAGAAGCTGACCCTGGAGAGAAAACCACTTCTTCTGCCCGATAGGGTCCACCTGCGGGAGTGCGCGTCGTATTTGCATTTGCAATATTGTTAGCAATAACATCAAGCCAGGTGCGATTGGCTGTTAAGCCAGAACCGCTAATCGACATGCCATCAAATAATCCCACACCCATCAACTCCCTAGAATAGCTGTGCGAAGCATTGAAAATTGATCGTTCATATCCTGAACTAACGCCCCATACCCTACCTGATTTTCAGCTAACGCACTCATCTCTGCATCCACGTTGACATTATTGCCATTCCCACCGATCGCTGTTGAGGAATCCGTTGTCACCACTGGGGACACAGTTCCAAGCGCTGTAGCACTGCCTACATTTGTTCCTATATCGCGTGTATTATTTGCCTCGAGCGACAACGGTTGGACAACACCTGTACTTATACCCATGCTTTGCCCACTTGCCGCAAGTTGACTTTGCAAAATCGAATCAAAATGTACTTGCTCTCTTTTATAGCCTGGCGTGTTTACATTAGCAATATTATTGGCATAGACTTGTTGTCTCAATAAACTTGCATTTAACGCAGATTGCATCGAATTCATATACGTTGTATCAAGCAAGCTCACGTGTATCTTCACCTCCATAAATCCTAACCTGTATTCAACCCTAACAAGCTCAATATATAACATTCAACATAAGAAACAAAAATCCTGCATAAGAATCGACTCATTGCGACAAAAAACAAGCAAAATCAACTTTATCTTAACCACAAATAACAAACGAGTCGCCAACACCGGGAATACCAGGATGGCGACTCGTTTGTTACAACAATAGAGTAAGCTAATGCTTATATACTATTCCGACCCATGCAAGCAATCGGTTTATCACTACATCGTCGTTGAATGTTCATAAATGCTGATTAGCCTACCTATTGCGAACTTTATCCAATTGCGGCAACAGCTTATCATTCAAAATACGTATATAAGTACCCTTCATTCCGAGTGATCTCGATTCAATAACGCCGGCACTTTCTAACTTCCGTAACGCATTGACAATGACTGAGCGAGTAATTCCCACACGATCTGCAACCTTACTTGCCACGAGCAACCCTTCGCGCCCATCCAACTCTTCAAAAATATGCTCAATCGCCTCAAGCTCACTAAAGGAAAGTGAATCAACAGCCATTTGCACAACTGCGCGCGACCTTGTATCTTCTTCCATCTCATGTGCACGTGACCGCAAGATCTCCATACCAACTACCGTTGCGCCATATTCACCCAACAGCAAATCTTCATCCGTAAATTCTGCATTAAAACGAGCTAGGATCAGCGTTCCTAAGCGTTCTCCACCGCCAATAATCGGCACAATAGTTACATATTTTTTTGAAAACATTTGCGTGATGGCTTCCGGAAACACACAAAATGGATCTTCATCATCAATATTTGCAGCAGTTACATCGTGCCGCAATAATTGCGTATGGTAATCTCGTGGGAAAACACGTTGTGAAAGAACCTCTTCATTCGTTACTGATTTTTCAAATTCGTGCACAATTGAATACCCCAAAATCTTACCTGATCGCGACACAACAAAAACGTTTGCCGCGATAACTTCCCTCATCACTTCAGCAATCTCCACGAAATCAACAAACTGTCCAGCACGTTGCAACAAGCGATTAATCCTTCTCGTTTTAGCTAACAAATCCATTATAAACTCCCCCTATCATAAAATGTATTGACTCAAATCTCGATTTTGTGCAATTGTACCCAACTTTTCTTCTACATAAGCTGGTGTAATGATCACTTCAGTAATTCCAATATCAGGTGCAGCAAATAATAAATCACCAAGAACCCGTTCAACCAAGGTATGCAATCTACGGGCACCAATATTTTCAGTAGTCGCATTCACTTCAGTTGCAAACTCTGCGATCGTACGTACAGCAGCTGGCGTAAACTGAACGGCAACATCCTCTGTTTCCAACAAAGCTGTATACTGTGTTAATAACGCATGCTCAGGTTCAGTTAAAATGCGTTCAAAATCATCTGCTGTTAAACTATCTAATTCAACGCGAATGGGAAACCTACCTTGCAATTCCGGAATCAGATCGGATGGTTTAGCCATATGAAAAGCCCCAGCTGCAATAAACAAGACATAATCAGTCTTGACAGGTCCGTGCTTCGTCATAATCGTGGATCCTTCAACAATGGGTAAAATATCGCGCTGCACACCTTCACGGGAGACATTTCCACCCTCCACGCCCGATCGAACAGCAATTTTATCAAACTCATCGATAAAAATAATGCCACTTTCTTCTGCGCGACGAACAGCTTCGCTGATCACATCATCCATGTCAATTAATTTTTGAGCTTCTTCTTGTTCCAATAGTTTTCGCGCTTCAGCAACAGTGACCTTACGCACTTTTTTGCGACGCGGCATAAAACTACCTAATACATCTTGAAGATTCCCTAAATTTTCTCCAGTCATGCCGGGCACCATGTCCATCGATGGAGTGACTTGACTCTCCACCTCAATTTCCACCATCTGCCCTTCCAATCTCCCTGCCATCAAATCTGCGCGCAAATTCTCGCGCTGACGAACAATATCATCGGATACTTTGCGTTTCCCTTGGGCACCAGAATACAGAACCTCAAGCGGATTGCGAAAATGACTTGCTTCGGCATCAGGTACAAGCGCTTCTAATAATCGTTCATTCACTTGGAAATCCGCATTAAATCCCACATCTTGTAATCGTTCGCTTTTAACCATACGAATAGATGTCTCAACTAAATCTCTCACCATCGAATCGACATCGCGACCAACATAGCCGACTTCCGTATATTTTGTCGCTTCCACTTTCACAAAAGGAGCACCTGTTAATTTTGCAATACGCCTGGCAATCTCAGTTTTACCTACACCCGTAGGTCCGATCATAAGAATGTTTTTAGGCGTCACTTCAGTGCGTAATTCCTCAGGTAAACGCGCACGTCGATATCGATTGCGCAATGCAATAGCAACCGACTTCTTAGCTTCTTTTTGCCCCACCACATACTTGTCAAGCTCTGCCACAATTTGAGTCGGAGTTAAATTTTGCATCTTCAACCCTCCCCGTCCCTAGATCTCTTCGACAATAATTTGATCGTTCGTGTACACACAAATTTCACCCGCAACTTCAAGTGCTGCGCGCGCCATCTCGCTTGGTGACAAAGTAGCATGTCGCAAAAGAGCACGTCCAGCAGCAAGTGCGTACGCCCCACCTGAACCAATGGCACAAATCCCATCATCTGGTTCAATGACTTCGCCCGTACCCGAGATCAGTAGTAAGTGATCTTTTGACAAGGCGATGATCATCGCCTCAAGTTTGCTTAACATGCGATCTGTTCGCCACATCTTTGCAAGTTCTACTGCTGCGCGAGGCACATTGCCATGATACTCTTCAAGTTTTTTTTCGAAGTGCTCAGATAAGGCAAATGCATCAGCAACGCTACCTGCAAAGCCAACAATGACCTGATTGCGATAAAGTCGTCGAACTTTTTTTGCCGATTTTTTCATGATCATGGTATTGCCAAAAGTCACTTGTCCATCTCCTGCCATCGCCCCGCCGTCAGCGGTTTTAACGGCAAAAATAGTAGTGGCATGAAAATCACCCATTGCCTGTACTTCCCCTTTCACATCAAGCGCGCGGATGTGATAACTCGTACACTCGCATTAAATGTTCCTTTGCGGTATGTGTGTAGATTTGCGTTGAAGATAGACTCTGATGTCCCAACAGTTCTTGTACTACTCGCAAATCAGCGCCACCTTCTAGTAAGTGCGTAGCAAATGTATGTCGAAAAGAGTGTGGCGTAATATGTTTGATCAATGCGATTTGTTGCACATATCGATCCACAATTCTCCTAACCGACCGATCGCTCAGTCGAGAACCACGGTGATTCACAAATAATGCAACCTCATCTACCTTAGCCAAACTTGGTCTTGCATGATCTATATAAGATCTAAGAGCCATTTTTGCACCTGATCCATATAAGACAATACGCTCGCGATTACCTTTACCAATCACTGACACAAGCCCGCTATCCATCCTCAAATCAGCTAAGTCTAACGCCACACATTCCGCAACCCGTACGCCTGAGGCGTACAAAAACTCAAGAATTGCGCGATCTCGTATACCTAATGGCTGTGTACAATCAGGTGCACGTAACAGTTGAAAAATCTCATCGACATACAAAAACGACGGTAACTTCTTATCTAGACGAGGAGAACGAATCGCTTCGATCGGTGATACTTGCAACCCTTTAAGGAGTCGCATAAACCGATAAAACGACCGCAATGCACTCATATGACGTGCAATCGAACGCTTACTGAGTTCTTTTTCGACCAGTTGTGCTAAATACTGCCTAATCATTATGGGCGTCACTTGGCTTGGTGCTGTTTGGCACCAAACAGCAAATGATAACACATCACTGATGTAGGCAGATACAGTATGGCGAGAAAGATTGCGTTCAACATCAAGATGCAACGTAAAGTCATGAATATTTTTTTCCCATTCTTCACTCAGTTGCATTTGCGCATCGGACATCTAGGACACTCTCGCTTTTAGTTGGCACACTGTATCTCAAAGTCAGCAAACGTATCGTACCACGCAAACAGATACACCTGCAAGCTAAACAGCTATGATCTGCATAAAATTCTGAATTGTATCGAGTGATTTTGCCACAATTTTTTCGTTTTTTTCTTTTTTGCTACGAAATTTCTCTTCCGGAAGCGGTAACAAACCAAAAGTTGCATTCATCGGTTGAAAATGGTTCGCATCTGCGTGCGTAATATAATGTGCAAGACTTCCGATTGCTGTTTCTCTAGGAAAGACAAGTGTATCTTGTCCGTTAGCCAATCGCGCTGCATTCATACCTGCAACCAATCCGGAAGCTGCAGATTCCACGTACCCTTCGACACCCGTCATTTGACCAGAGAAAAAAAGAGTTTCACGTTTCTTCGTTTGATAGGTTGCACTCAAAATTTCAGGTGACTTTAAAAAAGTATTTCGGTGAATTACTCCATAACGAGCAAATTGAGCATGCTCCAATCCAGGAATCATACGAAATACACGCGCCTGTTCTCCCCACTTTAGGTGTGTCTGAAATCCTACCATATTAAAAAGTGTAGCAGCTGCATTATCTTGACGAAGTTGAACGACAGCAAACGCCTGACGACCCGACCGCGGATCCAAAAGTCCCACAGGTTTTAACGGCCCAAATAACATCGTCTTGCGTCCGCGTTTCGCCATAACTTCAATCGGCATACAGCCTTCAAAATACACTTCTTTTTCAAATTCCTTTAACGCAGTTGTCTCAGCCGTAATCAATGCTTCATAGAAATCTTGAAATTGTTCCTCAGACATAGGGCAATTGATATACGCAGGTTCCCCTTTATCGTATCGAGAGGCCATAAATGCAATCGACTCATCGATGCTATCACGCTCAAGAATAGGTGCTGCGGCATCGTAAAAATAGAGAGAATCACGCCCTGTAAATTCCAAAATGGCATCACTTAAACGCGCAGACGTCAATGGCCCTGTGGCGACGACCACAATGCCGTCTGGCAATTGATCTACTTCTTCTCGACGCACGGTTATGCGCGGGTGTTCAGTCAATGTGTTTGTAATAAACTCAGAAAAAGCTTCGCGATCCACTGCAAGTGCTCCTCCTGCAGGAACGGCATAACGATCTGCCGCCCGTATGATCAACGAATCAAGCCGTCTCATCTCTTCCTTTAGCAATCCCACTGCATTTGTAAGACTAGCGGCACGAAGACTATTCGAGCACACTAATTCTGCAAAATCCGTACTCCGATGTGCAGGTGTCGACTGAACGCCACGCATCTCATACAACGTTACATCAATGTCCTGCTTAGCCAATTGCCATGCCGCTTCAGAGCCAGCAAGACCGGCTCCAATGACTGTTACAGAATCATTTGTCTGCATCTTTTTCACCTCTTGACCACAACCAATATACCTTTTTTAATGAGTCTCTTGCGCAACTTTCTCTTCATAATGACAGTCTGGATTGGAGCAAGCAATCACTTCTTGACCTAACTTACCTTTGCGTTTTTTTACGAGCGGTTCCCCACAAAATGTGCATGCTACGCCGGTAGGTTTATCCCAAAGTACAAAATTACATTCCGGATACCCACTGCACCCATAAAATAATTTGCGTTTTTTTCCTCTGCGTTCCACGATCGGCTTCCCACAGCGAGGGCAGTTCACACCCACTTCTTTGACAATAGGTTTTGCATTCCTACAATCAGGAAACCCAGGACATGCTAGAAACTTACCAAAACGACCATGTTTATAAACCATTTGCCTACCACATTTTTCACAGTACTCATCAGCGTACTCTTCTTCTAATTCAACATGCTCCATCGTTTTTTCTGCTACTTCTAGATAACCTTCAAGGCCACTGTAAAATTGGTCAAGCATCTGCACATAGTTGCTATCGCCATCTTCCACATGATCCAATTGTTGTTCAAGTTGCGCAGTAAAATCAACATCTACAATAGTCGGGAAAAATTCCTTCAGAAGATCTACCACAATCTCCCCTAGTTCAGTTGGAACAAAGCGTTTCTCCTCAATTAATACATACCCACGCCTCTGAATCGTATCTACAGTAGGTGCATACGTACTTGGTCTTCCTATACCAAGTTCTTCCATCGATTTAATCAGACGCGCTTCCGAAAACCGCGGTGGTGGCTGTGTAAAATGCTGCTCTGGTTTCAATACAGGATGAGGAGTGATCACTTGATCCACTTTTAATTCTGGTAAATACCCTTGCTCATCTTGCTGATCATCCGTTGATTCTGTGTAGACTTTAATAAACCCTGGAAACTTAATTTTAGATCCAGTGGCACGAAATACAGCATCTTGTGCGCCAATATCTACACTCAATGTATCAAGAACGGCCGAAGCCATTTGACTAGCTACAAAGCGATCATAAATTAATCTGTATAGCCGCAATTGATCTCGGGACAGGACTTCTTTAAGAGAATCAGGATGATAAGTCACGGAAGTCGGTCGAATCGCCTCATGAGCATCTTGTGCGTTTTTCTTTACGCTATATTCACGTGGCGTTTCTGGAACAAAGGCGTCACCATACGTTTCGCGAATATATTCTCTCACTTCTGCAATTGCAGTATCTGAGACACGCGTTGAGTCTGTCCGCATGTACGTAATCAAACCTACGGCACCAACACCTGGAAGTTCCATGCCTTCATACAATTGCTGCGCTACTGCCATCGTTTTTTGTGACCGATAAGAAAGTTTGCGAGCAGCCTCTTGCTGCAAGCTACTTGTAATAAAAGGTGCAGATGGATTGCGCTTACGTTCACTTGCCTTCACAGACTGCACAATGAACTGCGACTCACCAATATGACTGAGGAGTTCATTGACTTCCTGCTCTGAATGTAACTCTACTTTGCTTTTTCCATAACTGTGAAACTGCGCTTGAAATGATTCTCCATCACTTTGACAAAGTGCGTGTACAGTCCAGTATTCCTCTGGTATAAACGCCCTAATTTCACGTTCTCGATCGACAACCAATCGCACAGCCACTGATTGCACACGACCAGCAGAAAGCCCACGCTTCACCTTTTTCCACAACAACGGACTGATCCGATAGCCCACTAGGCGGTCAAGAATACGCCGTGCTTGCTGAGCATGTACCAAATCCATGTTGACTTTGCGCGGATGTTTAAACGCTTCTTTAACAGCTTGCTTAGTAATTTCATTAAACACGACACGACAAGGTTTATTCGGATCAATTTCAAGACTTTGTGCGAGATGCCAAGCGATAGCTTCACCTTCTCGATCAGGGTCAGCCGCAAGATAGACAGCTTTGACCTTCTTGCTAGAATCACGCAATTGTTTTAATACATCGCCTTTTCCGCGTATAGTAATATACTTTGGTTCGAATTCGTGTAAAACATCAACACCAAGTTGACTCTTCGGTAGATCGCGTACATGTCCCATCGACGCCTTAACTAAGTATCGAGCCCCAAGATATTTCCCAATAGTCTTAGCCTTTGCTGGCGACTCGACGATGACCAGATAGTCTGCCATCGTTCTCCTCCTCGCCTCCCTAAGTTCACCACATCTTATCACTGTCCTCTAAGAGTATGCAAATTCTTTGAAAAAAAGTGATTGTAACATAGCGGATTTGAGTTGGTAGCATCTTATGTACTTAAATTTGTATGTCCAATGAGATAATACCGCCCATCAAGTTCGCGACCAATCACTTGTCTGATCTCTAGTAAAGCAATGACTGTGTGAATAGACTGCGTACAAGTGTTATCCGCCTCAAGTACCATTAATAATTCTTCGTATAGCATAGGTGCTGCAGCCAATTCTCTTATGATCAACTGCTCTACTTGTACAATGTCCTCTACTTCTTGATCTTCGACAAATTGTTTCCGTTGTATAACGGGATCATCACGCCGCTCGCTAGCACAGATCAGACCGTGTTCCACTTGCATGCCAAGAGTGCTCAGAGTCAAGGCCGGATGTAGCAGAGGGGTTGCACCCTGTGAAATAAGTTCATTCGTTCCTGCAGAGGATAGACTAAATACAGAGCCTGGAATAGCGTACACATCGCGATTTTGTTCAAGAGCAAAAGCTGAAGTAATAAGTGCTCCACTTTTTGCACCCGCTTCAACAATAATTACGGCTTTGGACAGGCCACTAATAATCCGGTTGCGCTGAGGAAAGCGATATCGTTCAGGCCCAGTCCAGGGTAAAAACTCACTGATGACAGCTCCTCCTGTCTCAATAATCTGCTTGGCAAGTTCTTGGTTTTGAGCTGGATAAATAACATCAATGCCTGAACCTAATACTGCATACGTTCGACCATGTGCCAGAAGCGCCCCACGATGTGCAGCTCGATCGATACCAAGTGCGAGGCCAGAAACCACACAACAATCACCATGCACCAGCATCTGAGCAGTTTCAAATGCTGCTCTTTTTCCGTAGGCCGTACATTTTCTCGTACCAACTACAGCGACACGCTGTTCATTTGACACAAATCTACCCTGATAAAACAACAACGGTGGAGGCGTTTGAATTTCACGTAATGCAGCAGGATACTCCACATCTTCCTCCATAATGAATTGATAATGTTTTAAAATTCGCTCTGCATCGTTACGATGTAACCCTTGAACTAACGCATGTCTAAGCGCTTGTGCCTGCTCGTCAGTGAGTCCACAAGCTGACCAATCTTCACTACGATAGTCCATGGCTAGTGCATAGTCGGGCACTTTACGATGGATCTCTCGCGCCTTTGTCACACCTAACCCTGTAACCCCAAGCAACGTTAACCAATATAACAGTTGCAATTCGCGCATGCGCCTCACCCAATCCGAGATGTTATCTATACTTTGAGATGGCAATGTCTACTTGCACATAGTGTCCTATACTCATGATTCCAGCACCACTCCTATGGAAAGAAATCACTATTTTTTGCATACATACACAAAAAAACCGACCTTAGATGATCTAAGGTCGGTGTAAAACAACTTTGCTACTGGTTTTCCTTTATAAAGAACTCTTTATAAAGTCATTCCGAAGCATGCTTTGCGACTAAGAACGACACTTTTCTAACAAATTGCGTTGTTCGAGCATCTTCACTAATGTAGATCCCATTTCAGATGGCGTGTTGGCCACATGAATACCTGCCGCTTGCATCGCTGCAACTTTTTCATCTGCAGTACCTTTTCCACCAGAAATAATGGCTCCAGCATGGCCCATGCGTTTTCCTGCAGGTGCACTGCGTCCAGCAATGAATCCGGCTACAGGCTTTTTCATGTGCTCCTTAATGTAGGCTGCAGCTTCTTCTTCTGCGGTACCGCCAATTTCACCAATCATGATAACCGCTTCTGTGTCAGGATCTTCATTAAACATCTTCAATACATCAACAAAGTTCGTTCCATTGACTGGATCTCCGCCGATACCCACAGCAGTCGATTGTCCTACGCCCTGAACAGTTAATTGATATACCGCTTCATATGTTAATGTGCCACTGCGACTAACTACGCCTACATGGCCACGTTTGTGAATATACCCTGGCATAATTCCAATTTTGCACTCATCAGGTGTAATAACACCCGGGCAATTTGGACCAATGAGGCGAGTACCTTTTCCATCAAGGTACCGTTTGACTGTAACCATATCGAGAATTGGAATACCTTCTGTAATACAAATCACTAATTCAACGCCTGCTTCTGCAGCTTCTAAAATGGCATCTGCAGCAAATGCTGGTGGAACATAGATCACTGATGCATTGGCTCCAGTGCCCTTTACAGCTGCTTCGACCGTGTCAAATACCGGCACCCCTTCTACTGTTGTGCCACCTTTACCGGGCGTCACACCACCGACCATTTGTGTTCCGTATTCTATCGCTTGTTTCGTGTGAAACAAGCCTGTAGCACCCGTAATTCCCTGGGTAATGACGCGCGTATTTTTGTTCACCAAGATACTCATGGGAAACTCCTCCTACTTCACGAGCTCAACAATTTTTTGTGCTGCTTCTGCTAAAGAATCTGCGCCTACAATAGGTAATCCTGATTGACTCAAGATTTCTTTGCCAAGCTGCACATTCGTTCCTTCTAATCGAACGACAAGTGGACGATCGATGCCCACTTGGCGAGCCGCTGCTACCACTGCATTGGCAATAACATCACACTTCATAATGCCACCAAAAATATTGACAAGAATACCTTTTACACCTGAGTCTGAAAGAATAATTTTAAATGCTTCCATGACTTTTTGCTCTGACGCACCGCCACCAACATCTAAGAAGTTAGCTGGCTCACCACCGTAATATTTAATGGTGTCCATCGTTGCCATAGCCAAACCTGCACCATTGACCATACATCCAATATTGCCCTGTAGTCCAATGTAGCTGAGATCGAATTTTGAAGCTTCAACTTCGCGTGGGTCTTCTTCATCAAAATCTCTCAATTCAACAATGTCTTTATGGCGAAATAATGCATTATCGTCAAAATTAAGTTTCGCATCTAACGCTAGAACTTTTCCGTCACCAGTTACAACAAGTGGATTGATCTCTACGATAGAACAGTCTTGATCGACATACGCTTGATATAATGCCACCATAAACGCCGCAGCCTTGTTAATCAATTCGCTTGGAATATGTATGGCATAAGCGAGTTTACGGGCTTGAAATGGACGCAATCCAACAGCTGGATCCACGACTTCACGAAAGATCTTCTCTGGGCTGTTGGCAGCCACTTCCTCGATCTCCATACCGCCTTCTTCTGATGCCATCATAACAACGCGACCAATGGCCCGATCGACAACTAATCCAACATAATACTCTTTTTTAATGTCAGTCAATGACTCAATGAGTAACCGACGGACAACTTTACCTTCAGGACCCGTCTGATGAGTGACGAGCGTTTTACCTAGTAATTCTTTTGCGTATTCGCGCGCTTCCTCATTGGACTTCGCAAGCTTTACGCCACCTGCTTTACCACGACCACCAGCATGGATTTGTGCCTTAACCACCGCACGACCACCAAATCGCTCTGAAACCTTGACTGCCTCGTCCGGGGTAAATGCCACCTCCCCATCTGGAACTGCTACGCCATACTTGCGCATAAGCGCTTTGGCTTGATATTCATGAATATTCACGATGCTTCCTCCCAACCTGTTTCGGATCCTCAAGTGTGTATATCACCGGAGACATCCAGGTCCATTCGCACAACTTAAAAGATAGACTACTAAGTACAGGAATTCAACTCGATTTTCACCCAATAAGACATTGTTTTATTGTGCGGAACATTTTTTCACTCCACAATAGACTCCCCAGATCGCACCACTACTGACTTTAAGGCAATTTCGTAAAAAATAAACATACATAATAAAACAATTCCTGTAGCTGCAAATTCCCAACCATACTGTTTGAACGCTAACAATTCACCCCCTATCCAAACAGACAAAATGCTTCCAATGCCTCTCGTTAATCCTCTGTAGGATTGCATAATTGCTCGCTGTGCATCCATTACTACCCCAAGTGCAAGACTATCGATCGTGGGTGCATAAGTCATATTAATCATTGAGCGAAACATCAATAAAAAGACAAAGAACAACAATGGAAGGTGAAATACGATACCTATGTTTAGAATAAACGCTCCTAGTAACAGTGGCCCGAGAATCTGCTGTGGAGAAAACCGATCAAGGACCATAGGACTAAGAAATGAACCTAAAAAAAGTGCGAATTCATTGATCGCAATCACAAAGCCGATCGTCGTGGTAGTCAAACCAAATTGCCCTGCTAATATTAAATTGAGATAAGGCATGGCAAAGCCATAGGATAGTCCTGATAGAAAAGCAAACACACTAAACAAGAGAACAGGACGTGATGGCCGCAAAAAACCTTTACGCACCATATGCGTCTCTTGTGGAATAGAAACTTCACTTAGTTTGCGCCTTGCAAGCGGAGTAATACAAAAAATGATTCCACCAAGTAAAAGTGTGGATTCATAAGGAGTACCAATACGCGGTAACCATAGCGGTAGCCACCCGCCCACTAAACTGCCAATGCCAATCATCATCATAAAATTAGCGAAGATTACTGAAATAGCAAAATCTCGCTCCTTATCCGACACATAAGCTGCAACAACTGCAAATTCGGTGGCTCCGACCATCGCCTGCCCAATGGAAAAAATAAGTGAAGCGATACAAATAAGCAGAAATGAGGAGAAGAGAGGTTGTAGAACAGCTCCAAAGGCGAGTAGTGTGGAGCCAATCACAAGCATCCGCTTTCTACCAAAGCGATCGGCTAGCCCCCCCATTAACACTGATAAGACAGTCGTTGCCAGCGGATTTATAGATGTGATAAATGCGATTGCACCAGAACGAAACCCCAACGCGAGTAAATGCAGATTGAATAATACACCAATAATACCAATTGAAAATCCATAAATGCCATCCGTCCATAGAAACAGTTGCATGTCTGGTGATAAACGTTTAACACGACTAAAGTATTGTGCAATATACACGACAATCCTCCATCAATTAGCTAGATAATCACAACCCTGACCACATGTTGACATGACTATGCAATAGGCAACAGGGGAAGTATATTCATAAGCCAAAATAACTATCTAATTTTTTTGTTTTTTTGCTCTTTGCTCATTGTAATTCACGTGAACCCTGTTATAATACAAAAAAGGGGAGGGGAAGTTTTATGGATTTCTGCTGCGGCACTACAATGTCACTACGCTTCGCATCACTTACTACGGATGGAGGCGCACAGATCGCCGATGTTCCCTTCCTATACTGTCACAGTTGCGGCCACACGGTGGTAGCGCCAGAAGTGGAACTTGATGTGACGATGTACACACATTATTGCGATACAGATGGTGTGAAACAAGCGACACTTCACGACGTGGTAAACAAAGAAAAACTACAACATATCGCTGCCCAATATCCAGCCTTTACAGGGCCATCACACCTTACGGTGTCTGAAGAACAGATCGACCACATGCTTGACGTTTGGAATTTTGCAAAGCAAATCGATGATCAAGAATGGCTTGCTGAGATTAAACTCTCACTTGTAAAACTCCATAAAGTTCGTCAAGATAGTCAATTGTTACAACCACAATCCTAAACGTTATGGCGACTTAGCATAAAACCTCTTACACTAAAGACAAAGCAAAGAGTATGTACTTATAGTGGTTAATAGAGAGGGTGCACATCGTACGATCAGCGTACATCAGATACGCTTCAGATGGTACCCTTTTCTTTATCCTCTATAGATATTAGTGCGAATGTAGCCTAGTGTTATAGAACAGGGATGCGTACCTGCCTTGTCCAAAGTCACTAGCGCAAGTTTGCGACATACGCATACATTTGCGCTTATTATTTTGTCTAAAAGAGGTGGCTTTCGTGTATTCTGTAACTCATGGCATTGCTCTTTACGGAATTGAAGGCATCATAGTAGGCGTAGAAGCAGACGTACAAACGGGACTTCCAAGCTTTGAAATGGTTGGGCTTGCTGCCTCTTCTATTCGTGAATCTAAAGAAAGAGTTCGTTCTGCTCTGATTAATAGCGGTTTTACATGGCCTCGAGGACGCCTCACCGTAAGTCTGTCTCCTGCCGACTGGAAAAAAGACGGTAGTGGACTTGACCTACCCATAGCTGTGGCCATACTCATTGCCTCTGAACAGATGCCCCCCATACCGCATCACACCATTCTCCTAGGTGAGCTTGCATTAGATGGCAGTATACGCGCATTTAGAGGGCTATATGCTGCCGTGAAGTGTGCACAAGACCTTGAAGCTAAGACCATCATTCTACCTGCCACCGACGACATCGATCAACTCCCCGTTGAACATTTCATACAGCGAATGGGCGCATATAGTCTCTCTGACGCTGTTTCGATCTTACAGGGACACCCTCCGTTGAAACGCAATGAAACAGACGACTCAAGAAACCACCAACACCATTTCCCACACCAACCTGTCGCAAAGAGTGTTAAAACAGGTAGTACAGATAGTCCCCTACTTGATTTTAGTGAAGTGGCCGGACAAGACCTAGCCAAGCGAGCACTGCTCATTAGTGCAGTAGGTGGACATCATATCCTCCTCTATGGTCCACCTGGATCTGGAAAAAGCATGCTAGCAGAACGCTTTCCATCTATTTTACCAAGTCTATCGTCTACTGAGTTCGCTGAATTAAAACATATTTACAGTATCGCAGGTTTATCTATAACTGAACAGGTAAGCAGGCCTTTTCGAGCCCCGCATCATTCGATCACAGTACAGGGATTACTAGGCGGTGGTACACATCCTAAGCCCGGAGAAATCACATTAGCACATCACGGTGTTTTATTTTTAGATGAATTGCCCGAATTCCCACGTTTAGCATTAGAAGGGCTACGTCAACCCCTAGAGACCCAACACATTACTGTGAGTAGATCTGCCTATACTACGACCTTTCCCTGCGACTTTCACATGATCGCTGCGATGAACCCTTGCCCATGTGGTTATCACGGTTTTTCTTCAGAGCTTCACCAGTGTACATGTAACGACCGAGATATCGCACGCTATCGAGCAAAGCTATCAGGCCCATTACTAGACCGTATCGACATGACCTTGTGGATTACCCCAGTCTCTGCTTCTCATTGGCATGATACAGAAAGACATACGCGTGAACATTCTGCCACTATGCTTTCAAAAGTCATCGCAGCTAGAGAATTTCAAGAACACAGGAAGAGAACACTACAAACAAATACATCTCCTATCACACCCATGGATCGCTTGCAAACTTTACTGTTTGATTCGCCTAGTGTTCACTTACTCATACAATCCGGTGACCGCTTGCAGTTATCTTCTCGCAGTCTCATGAAGATTGCACACGTATCACGATCCATTGCTGACATAGAACAGAGTGACCACGTCGCTGTAACACACGTGGCGGAAGCTCTACAATATCGCACCTATACAACAACATAACATAAAGGCAAACATAGATTCATGATGAAAAGTGGAGCATGAGCGCTCTTTTGGGTATACTTAAAGGATATTATCATACATGATAACGCACACGACAATTACTGATGATACGAGGAGCCACGCCATGAAAATCGGCTTAGCACTTGCAGGCGGAGGAGCATCAGGTGGAGCTCATATAGGAGTAATACGAGCGCTAGAAGAAGCACATATTTCCATCGATATGATCGGTGGCACAAGTAGTGGCGCTATGGTAGCAGGCCTGTATGCCTCAGGCACTTCAACAACAGAGATGCTCACTCTTTTGCCAAGCCTAACACGTCGGCATATCGACATTGACTTTGCCTTACTTCCACGCTTGTTACGTCGCCAATATCCTGGTGGCCTCCTACGAGGTAACCGCTTATACCAATTCATAGAGACAGCAGTAGAAAAAAAGCAGATCCAAGACATTGCATGTCCACTAGCCATCATTGCAACAAACTTGCAGACAGGACGAGAGGTTGTCTTCTCATCCAAAGAGTGCAAAGCACCAGTTGTCACTGGCATTGCAGATGAATTTCACTTCCCTCTTTGGGATAACATCGTAGAGATACCATTAGCCAAAGCCATTCGCGCGAGTATTGGTATTCCTTTTGTGTTTCAACCAATCGAAATAGGTGACATGATACTAGCCGACGGTGGACTTGTAGATAACTGTCCTGTGCGACCTGTTCGAGCACTTGGTGCAGATGTGATTATCGCGGTGGATACCATCACACCATTTTTGCGACTGCGCGGAAAATTGATGCTAAAAGTGCGCAACTTAGCTCAACAAGTCGTCAATATCGGGTTAGCTAGACACGCCGCACTCAGCGCTCTCGATGCAGATATATTTCTCGCACCACCAGTTGGCCCTATCGGCGCACTTGATTTCCCACGACTCACATCTGTAGCTGAACTTGGATATGAGTACACAAAAAAGCGCATTCCGAGTATTCTTCATGCGCTTTCAGCATATTCATCATCGGATAGTGTTCAACTCATGAGTTCACATCAAGATTAACGTTTTTTAGATGACTGAGTTTTTGTTTGCGGTTTTGCGGATTTCTTTTTTAAGCCACCAAATAACGGTTTAGGTTGCGCACTCGCCTTTTTCATCTGCTGTTTGACCACTTGCATCTGACGCGGATTTAAATTCATGCCCATTCGTTTAGCCATTTGGGCAATATCTTTGTCTTCCCAATCCATATTTGCCATACTGCGACGTAAATACCATGCCGCTAAGAAAAATCCTCCGACGAGTCCAACAACTAATCCGATTACCAAAAATAGCCACTGCATGAGCTAACTCTCCTTTGGTGCATCCATTAAAATGCATCCATATAATGTTCAGTTCGTGGAAATTCGCGATTCCCGTCGAAGGAGACGGCGACAACATCAAAACGCACATCGGAATGAATGACATGTTGCTGCATATAGGCTAAAGCAAGTCGTCTTAATTTGATCTGCTTTACAGCATTGACCGACTCTGTGGCACTTTCTAAGTTTTGTTGTGCATGATGCCCTGTACGGGAACGCACTTCAACAAAAACAACAAATGTGCCATCGCGCATAATCGCATCAATCTCGCCAAAGTGTGTACGCCAATTCCGTTCAAGAAGTTGATAACCTTTACTCACAAGCAATGAGATAGCTACAAGCTCTGCAGATGCACCCGTTATCATACGGCGATCCACGACAGCTTCCTCGGTATTTACACTCTTTGAACAAGCTTTCACAGGTGCAAAAGTCATACGATGAATAGGACTTGGACCATAATGAGCAAGCGCCTTCACATGTTCTGGTGTTCCATATCCCATATGCCTCTCAAACCCGTACTCAGGATAGAGCTTGGCATACTGTTCCATGATGTGATCCCGAGTGACCTTCGCTAAAATAGAAGCAGCGCCGATCGACTGACTCAAACGATCCCCATGAATAATCTTTCGCTGTCGTAAGTCAATCGAAGGAAGAATACATCCGTCCACGAGAACCATATCAATCATCTTATGCTTTGCAACTACCTGTCTTAACGCAATCCGCATAGCTTCATAAGTCGCCTGCAACACATTGTACTGGTCAATGTATTCTTGGTCAATAACCCCTATGCCATAAGCCAGTGATTTTTTTGTGATTAACTCAAAAACGGACTGCCGTTCTTTTGCATTTAATTGCTTTGAATCGTACAAAAGAGCGTCTGCGAGTGTATCTGGCAATACGACTGCGGCAGCCACCACAGGTCCTGCCAGTGGCCCTCTGCCCGCTTCGTCGATCCCACATAAATGAGAACCAAACTCAGAGCGCGCCATTTGGTCGTAGGCATATACATCTGCACACATATGTTCAAGTTTAGCAGCACGTATACCTTTTGTGCTCATCGTTTGAACTCCTCCATCACTCAAGTACGACCTTACAAGCGATCAAAGGAGACTCTCCCTAACATCCCCGTTTGAACATCGCGCAACAACAATTCCGACGCATGAATGATATCTGGCGTGCCACCATGATGTAACGCACCACGACTCAGCGCCACTTGCATAAGCATAGTTTCTGGCTCACATGATGGTTCTATCTCTACATGATAACGCTTAGATAATTCTAAAGGATAGTTCATACATAACCACGATAATAAATCTAACGCTATCTCGTCCACTCGTAGCACAGAAGACTTAATGGCACCAGACCATGCAAGGTGTTTAGCCACTTCAGGATCATCAAACTTAGGCCATAAAATTCCCGGTGTATCGAGCAACTCGAATTTTTTACCTGTGCGAATCCACTGTTGCTGGCGCGTGATCCCAGGTTTATCACCTGTTTTAACAACTTTTTTACCCACGAGGCGATTAATTAACGAAGACTTTCCTACATTAGGAATGCCAAGCACCATGGCCCGAATGGCCGTTCTACGAATACCCTTTTTCGCCAATTTGGCAAAGACGGGAGCTGTCACCTCTTGTGCAGCACGTAAAATCAGAGGTATGCCATCCCCTTTTAGAATATCGACGGCTACAGCCCGTTCTTGTTCACACCCATTCCATAAAGCAAGATATTGCTGTGTAATCATCTCATCTGCCAAATCAGCTTTGGCTAATATGCGAACAGATGGCTTTGACTGCGTGAGCTCTTCCATCATCGGATTTCTGCTAGAATTAGGCAATCTGGCATCGACAACTTCTAGCACTACATCGACAAGTTTTAGTTGTTCTAAGACCTCTTTGCGCGCTTTGGCCATATGCCCTGGAAACCATTGAATACTCACAAGGCAACCCCCAAATAGAAAAGCGAGGACTTGGCTGCTCCAAGTCCCCGTTTTGTTCCGAGTCGTTACAGTAGTTCTTTGATACGAGCTTTCTTACCGCGCAAATTACGCAAGTAATACAATTTCGCACGCCGAACCTTACCGCGACGGACTACTTCAAGCTTATCGATCTTAGGCGTATTGAAAGGAAATGCACGCTCCACGCCAACACCATAAGAAACCTTACGGACAGTAAACGTCTCACTGACACCTGTTCCACGACGCTTGATGACAACACCTTCAAACACCTGAATCCGTTCCCGTGAACCTTCTTTTACTTTCACATGGACGCGAACAGTATCGCCTGGGCGAAACTTAGGTAGATCACTGCGCAATTGCTCGGAAGCGATCTCGCGAATTAATGGATGCATAAAAACCCTCCTCCCGACAGGTGTTCTTACTGGTTTGTTCAGTAGCGGACCACCCTGATACCAGACGCCATTATATCACATTTGAATCCAAATGGCTAGTATTGCACAACAAACCATCGATACAAATAATATCCCAAATCTAACACTTTAGGGTTGTTCAATTTGCGACAACAAATCCGGTGGAACTTTGATTTTTAATTTTGGGTTATTAAATCCAAAATATAGTTCCGTCGCATCAAATGCAGTAGTCCCTAAGCCTGGAACGCCCACTGTCGACTGCACTTCCACCTGACGCAAGATGTGATCCGTGGTATCTACCCAAACGGTATACAGTGCCTCACGTGGAATTGTACGTTTGTTAACGTCGGCACTTGCACCGATCCCGCCCAATAGCGACCCACTCGCCACAGCCTTAAACTGATAGACATTGCACAACCACGTAACAACTGTCTGTTGTGGTAGCTTATATACAAGCTTTGGTGGCGAGTCTGTGATCAACTGACTAAGCGAATTCCACGGAGTTAAGTCTGTGATCGGCTGCATCGGAGACCACCGATTCCCATCCTTTTCATATGCGAAACTTCCATCTTGATAGATCTGATAACTACCGCCGCCGATCGACTCATCCATCGAGATCGTCCCTGGTAGTTTTAAAGAACCATAAAACTTCACTGTCTGTACATAGCGACCTGTATGAGCTTGCATCGTCGCTTTCAGATTATAGGAAACGACATCACTCATGGTAGAAATAGCCGTGGAGATATCCGATAAGCCATTAGGATCGACAGTTCTCTGTACCGTAGCCTTGTTAATCAATGATGGATCAGACACTAAATTACAGCCGGTCAATAAAACAGACGCTCCAACCACAGCTAACCAACGCCATTTACTCTTCTTCACGATATGGCCCCCTTTCGCGTACGAATGCGACGAAAGAGTCCGACGATAATCGTCAAGGCATACCCGATATCAACAAGCAATAACCACGGCACTCGCTGAAAACCAAGTAACATGATCTCTTGATGTGCATAAACTGAAGACAATAACTCAGGTCTAGATTGAGAAGTAACATGCGCCAATTGCATATCGACAAGATTGCCATAATACACGCGAAATACGCGAGAAAGTTGCCCGTGTGAATACACATACCCACCAAGATAACGCGTGGAAGATGGGCTGAGCAAACTTGGTGCATTCGCAATAATCCAATCTCCATTTTTGTGCGGCATCACCGTTTCAAAACGGAAAGAATCCCGTCCACTCACCCATAAGCGATCCCACGTCCCTGCACTAGACAGTCTAAATATCTGCGCTGGCACTGTGTTCACTAACAGAGAGTCTTGTCCACTGCCATTTAAATCCGCAAAATCCACATCAGTAGTCAAAGGATGGAGATAAGATCCAGGCAAACTCGCAATCAATCGAGGTTGCTCTGGAGGCAGCGAAAGAACTTGGATCACATTATTCCCCTCTACGATGATCTGTGGATTCGGATCGACGCTAAGCGGTAATATATGATGCACACCTAAAATAGCTACACCCTGCGTCTTCACATGTACTGGGACGCCCTGATAAGTCCCTGTCAAATAGCCTCCTTGCAACGACAACCCATCCGTAACATCGATTTGATGTCCCGTAACCTGCTCCCAGTTATTCGCCTCAGACGAAGCTGTCTGCAAGCTCAAATCAGCCAATGACTGAGCCGCAGTTCCAGGACTCAATAGCGTGGAGAGTAGTGAACCTGGATCAGATGAAAGCGAGAGATACATACGAGTACGATCTTCTAAATTCAAAAAATGCGAAGTCATAAAAGGAAAATCAACTAATCCTAACGACCAAAACGGCAATTGGACAAGTTCTTGCGGCGTTGCATAGTGCGTGATAAAGCGCAATCGTCCAGGACGAATCGCCATGACATCATAAGAATGTTGAAGTTCTACAATGGCAGAGCGAATCGTCGTTGCAGATTGTGGATTGGTATTGAGCATGTGTATAAAATCTTGTGCCTCATCTTTAATCGGCCGATGACCACGCAAAGTAATGATCTCCTGTGCTCCCGGACGCAAGGGATCAGATACCGTAGCGACAGGCAAACTAGCTACTTGGGGATCAGGACTTGCCAAATGCCCAATATAACGCACATTAAAAAAGGAGAGCGTCCGTAAATCGTGTAATGGAATAAAAATCTGAACAATCGTTAACGCGATAACGACCAAGAACAGCCGCAGTGTTTTGATACCCACTAAATAACGACCAAGTGCCAAAACAAGTACTACAAAAACAACAAAATCTATAATTCGCCAAGTGAGTGATTCACCAGCAAAGCTAGAAATCCCAACGCCGACCATGACGCAAAATAAAGTAAATCTCACAACTACCTTGCGATCGCGTTTCGGAAATGCATACATAAAAAGTAGACTAGCCCCAATGACTAACAGTACGCCAAGATAAGAATACTGAAGGGTCCACGCTGTAAAAACAAGTTGATAAAACAACAGTGTCCAAAGCGCATAGAGAATCAGAAAGGGAGTCGTCAACCAACGCCTTAATGCGAAGTTAGTCACCGTTCCGTCTCCCCTTCCGCTCCATAAATCAGCACTAACGTACCTACCATCCAAAATAAATAGTTCATAGATGGCACTTCAAAAATATTTTCTACAGCATTATGTGACACAACCACAATGAGCGAACTAAACACGCCGATCATTAAATACCGCATTCTGGGATCGACCGTTCGTTTCAGTACCCGATAGACATCGCGTAAATACACAAAGAGTAGACCAAGATAAGAAAGCAGACCTAATAATCCCGTTTCCGCAAGCGTCTTCGCATAATAATTATCTACATAGATAATCCCAAAATACTTAGAAGCCACCGCACCACCATATCGACCTAGCCCAGCTCCAAATAATGGATCTTTGCGCATTTGGTTATAGGCATGACCCCAACGATCGATACGACCACTTTGTTCCGTCTTCACCCAGTACACAGGAGATAAGAATTGATCCATACGCGCATGGATAGGAGGAACAAAGAAAATAGCTAGCACAGTCAATACGACTGCAATGATGGTTAACCGCTTGTCCACCAACCACGTAAACACAAGTGCTCCCACAAAAAACGCAACCCATGCCCCACGGGTAAACGTAAATACGAGGGTAATCATACTAATAATCGCGGCGGCAATATAAAAAATACGTGGTCCTTTTCTTTTTTCATAGAGAGCCAATCCCGCGGCATTAGGCGCAATAAAAGCCACATAGGATCCAAAAATATTAGGGCTACCAAACAATGAGTACACCCTCGTACGAACATGTTCACCTAAGTTAATCCACGAAGATGGAATGGGTGCTTTCATGACATACTCATAGACTCCGTGAATAGCCATTAAAAACCCGATAAGAACCATGAATTTTAGAAGTGGAATAATATCCTCTCTGTCAACCACATAGGGTAAGACAATGGAGAATAGCATATAAAGATAGTCAACGCGCCAACCTGCAAACGCAACAGTTAAATAACCAACATCCATCAGAATATATGCTAACCCAAGAACTGCCACAAAAATAATATATCGCTGTGAAGGATACATCTTTCTTTTTGTACCTGACATTCTTGCGCGAATAGCATAAAAAGCAAGCAAAATAAAAACTAATTTATCCCAGGCAGCACCAACGATTCCCCATGGATACACATGCAAAAAATAGTCCGCCACTGGAAAGGCCGCTAATAGATACAGCGGCCATTTAAGCCGCGGCGGCAAAACACTTTCCCCCAAATGATTTCACCCCAGATCATTTCTAATGCATTTCACAGTACGCCACATTATAACACATGACTAATGAATAACCTGAACATACTTCGAACTTACCCAGCCCGTAATTCCATTGCCATCCATGATCTTATCCCAGCCAGTAGACGAAGCTTGTAACAAAACGACATATACACCGTTTGTCAATTGATCTACAGTATCTGTGGTCGTCGTAGGATTGTCAACTGAATTGACAGCCAGATAACTTCCGTAGTTAATGCCTACAACTTCCATCATGTTTTGTAAACTCACATCGTTCCAATTAACAAAGCCTGTCTGTCCATTGGCCAATTGCACTTCATCCCAGCCCGGAGAATCTCCAAGCACAGTAAAATTTGTCCCTGTAGGGATCGATCCTATAATCGACGGTTGAGACGTCGTCGCATCTGCAGGAAAGGAGTAAACACTCATTGCAGAAGTGGCTTGTCCAATGGCACCAGTCGGATATGGAAATACCTTGCGAGTGGCCTGTTCTCCCATCAGAGGCTCACTACCGATCGTCGTGCTATAAGGTTGCATCTCAGCCATAATGCGAGCAATGCTATTTGCCCAATAAGGATCGGTCGCATAGTCCACATTCATGCCATCTAAGTTTGCCCCATTATAAAACGATCCATTTGCATTGAGATAGGAATTGCGCACAAACCACGCCTGAAAATTAATATCATACTCAATGGAGCGAAATGTTGCAGCAGCATCAGGGTTCGTTGTGTATGCCATATAGCCAAATAAATTATCTCGGTTTGTAGCAAAATACGATGTTCCCCATGCAGATTCAATAATCGCATGAGCCACCAAATACTGTGCATTGACGCCATAAGTATTTTGCGCCTCAATGAAATATTGTCCGGTATTTTGCAAAACACTGTTTGCTGCAGCATTTTGTGAGATAAAGTTATTAATTTGTGTAGCAGTTAAATTCGATTGCGTTTCGAGATTCATCGTCTGATACGGATTTTCCCACTGTCCAACATAGACATCACCTGTAGGAAGCACTTCATACCAATGATTGTAGTCATTGGATACATACGTTTGTCCAGCTGTCATAAATGAGGGTGCAGGTGCAAGCGGAATACTAACAGAACCCCAGTTATCGACGACTAGCCCATTTTCAACGGTAAATGTATCTCCATACGGCGATTTCACACTCGTCGGATAGTTAGAATACACCACCGAGTTGTTCTCACTATCGATAACTTGAACATGATCTAACGTCTGCGCATAAGCAAGTGCAGCTGCCTGCGTATCAAACGACCGAACAAGTTGAAGATATTGGTATACTCCGTATGTACCAGAGGAAGTCCACACGATATGATCTGTACTCAGTTCAACAACGACTGAACTTGGCACTGTTTTTGCTAAGGTAATAGCAGAAGCTTCATCAACGAAAGATTGAATAGTCTTACTTCCCACCTCAACTGCGTATGCAGGGACATTGGTGTAGATCACCGCTTGTGTAGCAATGGATTCCACTGTGACATTGGATAATCCCTGTGCAAATGATAAAGCATCACTTTGATCAGTAAATTGCTTTAGCAAAACGCCGTTTTGGTACACATTAAATCGCGGAATATCATCCCATACATCTTTGCCACTCGCGATGTCGATCACTTCACTTTGCTGACTTTGCTCAGCATATGTCTTGGCGTTATTCAGTGTACTAAAGGATTCCGTAAATTGTTGATTAATCAGGACGCGATAGGCTGCACGCCATAAAGTTTGATGGGTGTCACCACTAACTACAGACGCCGTTTGCATGCTACGAGCAGCTGTAAGCGCCGCTTCGTACGTTTGATACATCGATGTCGAACCTTGAGAAACCACTTCGTAGTTTTCTGAGTTACTCCATACAACAGCTCCCGTGATGCGACTGAGTACCATCTGTGACGGAGTACTCTTTGCCACGGCAATAGCCTCAGCTAGAGTGGAATATGTCTGCGACTGAGAAATGTTGCCTAAAAGAAGGGATGATTGCGAAGAGACAACCGCATAAGGGTGAACAATATTAGTGTATACAATAGATCCATTCGTCCCACTTACAACAACGGCATCCTTTTCCCCCTTAGCAAACGTCGTAGCCACAGCCGCTGTCGAAAAATATTGTTGCTTGGCGACCCCAGCCAAAAGATAAGATACAATATATCCCGACACATCACCAGAACTTGCATCCCTACTTTGGACAGGTTGATTTTGCAATGTCCAATGCCAATGAGGAACTTGTTGCGCGGATAAGACATCTGCCTTGGCACTAATCGGTAAACCAACCGCCATGATCCCTGTAAGAAGTGCGGCTAAAATCGTCGAGCGTTGTCGAACCATACGTATTTTCCCCTCCAGCATCTATTATGTCGATGCCGGAGGAATTCTGTCAATGATAGACTCATAGATTTTAGTTTTATGAGTTTTGCGCCACAACAAATGCCACGTTTGTCTCTAGTGGTTGCACCTGATAAGGAATGGGTGTTTGACTTGACACTAGCCCCGGTTTTCCCCCAGACACGTGTTGGATTACATAGGAATAATGAAAGTGATCAGCTAATAATTGTTGCTCTGCCGATTGCAACGATAAATGTTTAATATTAGGTACAATGCCGTCACCCTGCGGCACAGCTACTTGTAAAGTTACCGAACTTCCAGCCTGCGATAGAGTAATCTGTGAAGGTGACGACGCAATGACAGCCCCAGGTTTCATACTTCCTTGAAGTGTTACCGATTGCAATGTGACAGAATGAAATCCATGTGTAGCAAGTAATTGAATCGCAGCACCCGCACTCAATCCAGTCACCGACAAAGAAGCAGGTGTAGTACTAGTAACGGTTGTCTTTGGTGCAGGAGTTGCAGATGATTGCGCTGAAGCGCCGTTTCCACTCCCCCCTCGCAACAGAGAAACTCCACCATAAATAATACCTATTGCGACAAGTACACTTACAACTAAAATAATCATGACACGAGAACGTGAAACAGACCGTGTTTCATCCTGATCAAACTCGTCCTCTTCATCATCAAAATCGTTAGTGTCCACATCCTGCACAGTAGACTTGTGGCGACGTACTGGCGTGTTTGCAGAGCTCAACACTTCTTTGCGCGAATCCTGCAGTGGATCCACAGATTTTGCAACTTGTCGCGGGATGACAATCGTCTCCATCGACGCTTCCTGTCGCGGTTCCTTTTCGATAGGTTGTACAATGTCTGGATCACTTTGAGATGAGGCTGCTTGTAGAGCGATTTTGCGACGTTGCTCTTCAATGAGCATGGCTTCTAAAACCATCTTCACATCTGCAAATGTCGTACATGGAGTTCCTTCCCCTTGCAAACGCAAAAGACCCATGCGCAACACCGCAGAACGTTCAAGCACACGATTGGGATCTTCAGATTGATTAATTCTTTGCTGCAATCTAGAGCCAAAAAATTGCGTCATTGTAGCGACATATTGGTCATTCGAGACATGCGGTTCTTTAGATGCTTGCGGCAACAACCCTAAAAGATGTGGCTGCATCCCATCCCAGATGATCTGCTGTTCAGAAAACCGAAAACGAACTCCAGATGCTAAAAGTTCTTCAACTGCATCGGCTATCTTCACAAATGCCGACAACAAATCATACCGTGAAAGATCAGGTAGTCCAAACACATCTTCCTTGCGGCTCTCAAAAACACAATAAAACGCATCGTCGCGCGGCAATCCATCAAATAATTCTGCAACATAAGCATGCGAGACGCTCACACGTCTCGCTAGCCACTCATCCATAGAATAACGATCCAGATAATGACTAGACATCGCCGCAACGAGCACTGGTCTCCCTAATCGACTATCAAAACCCTTAGCAATATTCCAACCGTCACACTTGGCATCAATTGAGTTAACATCATAACGCTCAGATAACTTCATGGTGCGATGCATCCTCCTCGCCATGTAGACAAAAGCCCATGATCATTAATGAGCGTAAGAAATTTCTGCGGCCGCCCGATCTTTTCGCCGTTTCAGTCGCGTTTCCCGGCGTTCTGCAGCTGTGTTATAGTGCCACCATTCTTCATCCACTTCGGGCAGTATCGGCGGAACGATAGCAGGTTTGCCATCCTCATCAAGTGCAACAAAAGTCAGATAAGAAGTAGCTGTTAGCCGCTTTTCACCAGTCATCAAATTTTCAGATTGAATACGACAGAAAATCTCCATCGATGTATGATGTGTCCAAGTGACAAAAGCCTCTAATTGAATAGCTTCGCCCACTTTAATAGGTGCGAGAAAATCCAGACTATCACTAGAAGCAGTCACAACCGCCTTGCGACAATGCCGCATCGCAGTAATGCTAGCAATCTTATCCACATAAGCCATGACTCGCCCACCAAATATCGTACCGTGTAGATTGGTGTCTGGCGGCAATACAAGATCAGTCATATAAGTGCGCGATTCACTCACTCGTTTGCCTTCCATAGTTATCCCCTCACTACCATTTGTAAGACTGAAATCGTCGGCCAAACAGTCGATGTAAACGTTAAATATCCCACAACTATAACAAGAAAGGCCATGAATACCCACATTGCTTTTTTCATTTTTCTATTCCCCCATGTATGAATGATGAGTTCGAGAGCGTTCAATCTCCACACCCACTGTTTCAAAAATCCCTGCAATAGGTGCCCCTGGTTTCTCCATATGTACAACCACAGTATGTACGATGGGATAGCAGCGCAAAACAGTATTTGCAATATCTTGTGCTACAGACTCCACCAGTTTCCTTTTACGCCCCTCAACCACTTCTTTGACTCTATTATACACATCTCCATAGTCGACTGTTAGCGTTAGATCATCATGCAATGCGGCAGGTTCAAGATCACAAAGAAGCCGAAGAGAAATCACAAACCGTTGTCCAAGTCGCTGTTCCTCAGTGAAGACACCATGGTACCCAAAAAACTCCATATCGCGAATAAAAATGACATCTGCCATCTTTGCTCTCCTTCATACAACGCTCTATATGCATTATACTTTATTTCATGTACACCTGAGATGCCGCATGTAATCCTGCCACATAACCTGTAGAAAAAGCTACAGTAATATTGTACCCACCTGTATGCGCGTGTACGTCCATCACTTCCCCCGCAAAAAATAATCCTGATTGTAACCGAGATTCCATCGTACGCGGATCAATTTCTTTTACAGTCACTCCACCACCGGTAACGGTAGCTCGTGTTAAACCAAGTGTATCGGATACATGAACAGGAAAAGCCTTAAGATAGGCAACAAAATCAACGAGATGCTGTTTGTTAACTTCAGCCATCACTTGATCCGCAGGCAATTGTAGACGATCGATCACATAATTAGCAAGGCTTGTCGCCGTTACATCCTTTAAAATTGTACGCAAACTTTTCTTAGGCGCAGCATGTCCAATCGCCACGATCTGATCAATCAACGACTGTGCAGACCTGTGTGAATCACTATCAATGGTCAACAAAAGTGGTTGCTTCCGATGTTTCATCCAACTTTTTACCGCATATTGACTCACTCGCAACGCAGCAGGGCCCGATATTCCAAAGTGTGTAAATAAAACATCGCCTTCTTCTGTCGCTATGATTTTGCCACGCGGATCATGCAGGCGAAGAACTGCCTCGCGAATCGCTAATCCCTGCAAGTCTTTGCCTTGAATCACAGGATCATGAGAAACCAACGCAACCGATGTCGGATAAGGATCGACAATCGTATGTGAAAAATGCTGTGCAAACGTGTAGCCATCTCCTGTAGACCCCGTCTCTGGAACGGAACAACCACCTACAGCTATAACCACCGCATGCGCAATAAACGCGCCTCCAGACTTCATTTGCACAGTAAATTGCCGATCCGCTTCACTGTATAGCACACGTTGTACGATTGCTTCGAGCACAATATTCACTTTCTGTTTTGCAAGCTCTTGCAAAAGTGCGTCAAGTACAGTCGATGCTTTATTGGTCACAGGAAACATTCGCCCGCGATCCTCTTCTTTTAATGGGACACCTAGTTCCGTGAAAAACGCGATAATATCTTCATTTGACCATTGATTAAAAACACTATGTAAGAACCGACCATTGCCGGGTATGTTTTCAATAATATGATCAGTTCCTCGCGCATTGGTAACATTACACCTGCCCCCACCAGAGATCAATAACTTGCGCCCAAGGCGATTCCCTTTTTCAAGTAAGGTCACCTGTGCACCATTTCTTGCAGCACCAATCGCTGCCATCAAACCAGCAGGTCCACCGCCAATCACGATCACCGTTGTCTGCTCCAACTCGTTAATCAATTGCATCATCTTTTCTGGTTTTTATAAACAATAAACTCAACCCCAATTTTTTATGATGTTCAAGCCCTTTTTATTGCAATTTCGCGTAATATAGTAGGATGTATATGAATATGTAGTGGAGGGATCACGTTGCAAGTGCAAGCGAAACGTCTATCAACCATTTCTTCAGCCGTTTTTTTTGAGCTTAATCAGTTAAAACTGGAAGTTGCAAAAAATGGCATGCCCGTGATCGACCTTGGCATTGGATCACCAGATATTCCACCAGCTGACCACGTCCGCGCAGCTTTTGTAGAAGCTCTCCACGATCCAAGTATCTTTAGATATGCGACCACAGAAGGTTCAGAAGAATTTCGTCACACAGCTGCTGCATTCTTACATGAGCGCTATGGAGTAATGGTCGACGCACAAACAGAACTACTAACGGTGATGGGTGCACAAGATGCACTATCCCATATCTCGCTTGCAGTTGTTGATCCAGGTGATATTATCTTAATACCCGATCCCTGTTACCCTATATACGAAGTGACTGCTCTACTAGCAGGAGCCATTCCTTATCGGATGCCACTGCGCGAAGAACATGATTTCTTGCCAGACTTAACAGCGATTCCAGCAGACGTGCTACGCAAAGCAAAGCTGATGATACTCAACTACCCAAGCAATCCGCTCACAGCACTTGCATCCGCTTCCTTCTTTTCAGAAGTAGTCGAGTTTGCTTTGCGCCATGACCTTTTGGTTCTTCACGATGCCGCCTACATCGAACTTACTTTTGACGGCAAACAATCCCCTTCATTCTTAGCTACACCCGGCGCAAAAGAAGTGGGTATAGAACTCCATTCCTTATCAAAGACCTTTAACTTCGCAGGTCCGAGACTTGCATTTGCCGCAGGCAATAAAGACATGTTACAAGCGCTGCGCATCGTGAAATCAAATATCGACTATGGTGTCTTTCGCGCAACGCAACATGCAGGGACTGTCGCATTGCGCGATCACCCTGAAACACACATCACACATATACGTTCATTATACCAGACAAGACGAGACGCCTTTATGAATCCATTGCGACAAGCAGGTTGGGATCTCTATCCCTCCGAGGCGACGATGTTCGTGTGGCTAAAAACTCCGTCCCACATGACTTCGCGCGACTTTGCCAAACACCTGTTACAAACAACTGGAGTCGCTTGCGTACCAGGCGTTGGTTTTGGAGAAGAAGGCGAACATCACGTTCGATTCGCCCTTGTACAACCAGACCACATCCTCACAGCTGCTGCAAACCATATGATTGCAGCATTCCAATAAAGCATAGCCAAAGAGAGGCGGATCGATGCCGTCTCTCCACTATTTTCCTGTTTGTTGCTCCAGATAAATGCGAAGACGGTTGAGCCAATCAGCCGCTTGCGCACGCGTGATCCCTTCATCAGGCTTAAAAAGACCATCTTTATACGCCGTAATAATCCCGCGTGATAAAAGATCACTGACCGCACCATAAAACCAATCGTTAGGTTTCACATCTGCAGGCATACCAGAAACATAATAACTAGCTCCGATATGAGTTGGCGTGACCGTATCGATAGGCCCTCGTGGAGCTGTAGCAACAGGGATCTTGGATTGCGGTGGAATCGGTGCACCTGCTACTGGCATAGTTGCTGCGCGTGGTGCTGGAAACTGTTCAATCTGACCTACAGCTTGCAACTGCATGGAATTGGCCGATTGCAGATCCCAAAAACTAATTCCTTGTCCACCCTGCGCATGAACGGCTTGTGCAAACTCCTCTATTTGAGAACCTGTAACAGATCCATACGCTTGGCCAATAGGTGCAAAAGGCAACTTATACTCCTGAAGCTCAGAGAAGCTCTGCGACACTGCAGCCTCTGGCGTCATCGCAAATTCTCCCCAATAAATTTGTGGTAAACAGACATCGCAAAACCGACTGAATTCAGCATACGGAAATGTCTGATGATCACTTGGAAAAGCAAACGGCGAATAGCCCATAATCAGATGAGGATAATGGCTACGGATAATTGTACACAACTGAGTAGCTGCATCTGCTTGACCATCGAAACTTTGCTCAGCATCGAGTACATACCAATCAGCCCCCATATCAATAACCGTCTGCGCCGCAGTACTTTCTCCTAACACGTCATTGCCATAGACGTATCCCCAGGCAGCAACAGTAAATCCAGCCGCTTTTAGAGGCCCGAGCACTTCCTTAAATTGCGGCCATACAGTGGAGCCATCATGCGCTTTGACCAAGAACCCAGAAAGCCCCATTTGTTTCCCTTGTGAAATTATGGTGTCGACATTCCCACCAAACGTCTGATCCACTTCCCAAATCCACATTTGTTTCCCACTATATAATGCCGAATTCATGTGCCTCACCTCCATGCGATTCGATCATACGAATCGCTTTACCATTTACAGTACAGCGAAGATACCGAATCGTTGACGGCTGACACATAAAAATGACAACTTGGACGCACATAGTTAGTCACATGTCCGGATGCGAGCCTTGATCAACAGCGCATATACCCTTGCGCTGACATCCCTATAACGGGTGTGTAAGCTTCATCTGTATTCTGATCATGTGCGATGTCCTCATCTCCAAGCACACACAATATATGTATGAGTTTCAGTAGCTATCGTGAATGATCATGTATGTCCTAATTGTATAAGATTGTGAACAGGCTCTATAACAGTTTCATTCATCGTAGAGAATCTTGTCTACTTGTTGTCCCATGTGCATATAGTGCAATGCAGACGGCACCCTATGCCAAAGGAGGCATAACCATGAATGCACGATGGCAAACCGATCTACCCTACCACAGCCCCTATGATCCATGTCCCATGCGTGGACCCAAACATTTTATCATCCCCATCAATCAATTTCTCATCTATCAACCACGACGTCTCAAACAATATGCCTACCGCGAGGCATTGCGGCACGGATCTCTGTGGCCCGATCTAACGAGTGATTATAAGGGGAGAAACCCATATGAATGAACCTCTGACAAGTCATTTTTACAATTCATTGCATGAAATACAGTCCATCGACTTTGTGCTAAATGAACTTCATTTATATCTAGACACCCATCCAGCAGACGCATCTGCACTGGCGCAATTTGAGCAATTTTTGCGGCGCAGACACGCATTAGTAGAACCTTTCGAGAAAAAATATGGTCCACTCATAGCAGGCACCACGGATACGACAACACGTACATCATGGCCATGGGCAGAAGGCCCTTGGCCTTGGCAAGTCTAGCACACGAACACAATCTCTAAAAAAACATCACAACGAGGTTGAAGTCTCAGCTTCCGCCTCTTTTTTTCATGCCTTATAAACCATATGCCAGAACCACCCTGAGCACCCATGCGACGCAAAAAGAATAGCTATCACTTTGGCAAAACACTTCATTTTATGAGATACTTCATGTACATCTAAAATGATAATAAGAGGTGCCTAATGAATAAAACACTTATTTTTGGTCATAAAAATCCTGATACAGATGCGATCTGTTCTGCACTAGCTTATGCACAACTAAAAAATCAGTTAGGGATCTCTGTGGAACCCGTTCGATTAGGATCTGTAAACGAAGAAACCCAGTTTGCCTTAGACTTTTTTCATGTGAAAGAACCACGTCTCGTACATACGGTGGCAAACGAAGCAAACGAAGTCATCTTAGTCGATCATAACGAACGTCTTCAAAGCGCATCAGATATTACTGATGTGCTCGTCATCGAAGTGATCGACCACCATCGCATTGCAAATTTTGAAACAAGTCAGCCACTTTATTATCGAGCAGAACCAGTAGGATGTACAGCTACCATTTTAAACAAACTATACAAAGAACACGGAGTTCCCATACCAAAAGACATCGCAGGTCTCATGGTCTCAGCGATTATCTCTGATACTCTTCTCTTCAAATCTCCAACCTGCACAGAGCAAGATGTCGCCGCTGCACGCCAATTAGCAGATATCGCCGAGATTGATCTTGAAGAGTACGGTTTGCGTATGCTAAAAGCTGGAGCCAATCTAAGCGATAAGCCCATTGGCGATCTCATCGCGATGGATGCAAAGGACTTTCAAATGGGTCATGCAAAAGTAAAAATTGCACAAGTCAATGCCATCGACACAAATGACGTCTTTTCTCGTCAAGCTGAGTTAGAGGCAGCACTTGAAAAAGTCATTGCCAGCGAACAACTAGACCTATATCTGTTCGTCGTCACTGATATTTTAAACAATGATTCGATAGCCCTCGCACTTGGACGTGAAACACAGGCAGTAGAACAGGCATATCAAGTCACCTTAGTCGATCACAAAGCACTCCTAAAAGGGGTTGTATCTCGCAAAAAACAAATTGTCCCTGTATTAACCGATCGATTGACAAAAGCAAGCCGGGCCTAATCAACGATCTACTACGTACAAGCTCATGGAGAAAAAGACCAGTCCCACGAAGCGAAGCTTCACGTGATGACTGGTCTTTCATCATGAAATAACATGGATATGGATATAAAATAGCATTCGACCTTATATAGTAATCATGAAAGCGACACCATTTTATGGTGATCCTGTGATTTAGCCTTTCTTATTTCAAGCGCCCAATTTTCACTCTTGTATCTAAACAGGTGTTGACTAATCGCTATTGTTATAATACACTTTAAATAACAAAACGCGAATATTCTGAGGAGGGATTCTCATGCAGGAGAATGAACAACAATTGGCAACAGAAGACACATATCAGATGTGCGCAGTATGTGGAAGCGAATTGCAACAGTATGAATGGCACTATCAAGAATGCGATCGCTGCTTAACTCAAGTAGAAGAGTAACTTTACTGATGATCATGACAGCCTCCTTCAGACATCTACCGTGTCTGAAGGAGGCTTTTGACTTTACCACAGGCGCTTTCATATACACCATACAACTGCTAAGTGATCAATACGTTAGATGAAGTGATGAATATTTTCACCCTTTAAAAGGCTAACTAAGATATACTAAGGATGAATGTGTAAGGAGTGACGATATGAGTAGCGAAGTCATTATGTACGTCGTTCCACTTTGACCAAAGTGTGCGCTTGCAAAGCGTTTCCTTTCGGCGAAAGGGATCCCGTATGAAGAACGCAATATTCTAATGAATAGCACATACCGCCGCGAGATGAAAAAACTTGCGGACGTGATGACTGTTCCCGTGACGGTGATTGGGAAAGAAGTCCTCGTAGGCTATGACCCATCTGCATTCGACGCAGCAGTAAAACAGTTGTAGCCATCTGGCTACAACTGTTTTCAGCATTCATTGGTTATGGATTCAATGAAATTAACCTCACAACACACGCCGCATATAAAAAAGAAGATAGGGAAATATATACCTACTATCATGTTGCTAAGGTGGATATGTTTTGATCAAAGACGGCCATATCAGCCCCTTTCAGTTAATCGCTCTATTTTCGATTCTTCTGTTTGGCAAACAGTTAGATCCAAGCGTTTTGTTATTTATTCATTGGGGTCATAACGCACCTGAATTGTTTTTCCTCATAGCGCAAGTTTCAATGATAGCACTCATTTCATTAATGCTCCCATTATTTAAAGATCCGCACAAAAATTTATTTGACCATTTTCATGATCTTTTTGGACCGATATTTGGTTCTATGTTAACCTTACTTATTTTTATCATGGTTCTCCTTGATGTTTCTACTAGTGTTGTATTTGATTTGGAGCAAATTCGAACGGTGTTCTTGCCCACTACTCCTGCAACTCTGACACTGTTTATCTTAATTACTAATATGGTTATCCCTTCTTATTTTGGCATCGAAGTAATGGGTCGATCAAATCTTCTTGTATTTTTTGTTATTAGTACTGTTTTGATTATCTGGAATTTACTAATGTGGCCAATGGCTAATGTGAATAATATCCCCCCGATATTCGGACCCGGAATTCCTCAACTTCTGAAACAAGGCATACTCCATTCTGGTTTTTTTATTGAGTTTATTGTATATCTCATGATGAGACCCTACGTACGCAGTTATACAAGCTTTAAGCGTTCATTTTATCTAGTGGCTATGATCACTTTAGTGATTGGCATGTTTCGCTTACTACTGGTTCAACTCATCATGCCTTACCCAGTAGACGATCAGGTATTCTTTCCCTTCATTGAAATAGTAAAGTTAATCTATGCAGGGAAATTTTTCGAGCATCTTGAAGCTGTGTATACGGTTGGTTGGCTTGTCCTTGCTTTGGCGCGCTTAAGCTTTATGGTCTATGTTTTAGTAATTAGTGCTGCCACCTTAGCACGCGCACATAATCATCGACGGTTTATCCCGTCCATAGGTGCACTAATATATTATATTGCATTACTCAATACTTCATTATCTGATGCCATTGATTTTACAGATGTCGTTTTAGTACAACGCTTTTCACTGATCTATGGATTCATCTTCACACTTTTTATCGCAGTGAGTTACGCCAAACTTTTGAAAAAGAAATGGGCGCAAAAGAAACAAATAAAACCACAACCTACATGATGTATCATACAGGAACAGCAATACAACAAGATATGCCCATATTCACATGAAAAAAGCCTTCCATAATGGAAAGGCTTTATCATAAGTGTACGATGTGGAAGAGAGAGATCAAAAGTAGTAGATCCGTTACCTTCAATCGATTTCATTTGTGTAACGCCACTACTCATGGATGAAGATCCCATACTACCTGTCGATGAACTTTTACTTGCACCTTTAACAATACAAGTAACTTCAGACGTACCCGCACCCGTTGGACTATGGACCAAGACAGTAATTTGTTTGGACGAAGAGCCGGACACCGTAGAAATCCATGGATTTACCGTAACCGTATTGCCAATGGGAGCCGCATTCTTGACACCAGATGATGTCCACCAAGCATCAAGCCCCACAATAGAACGCATAGCTTTAGCATCATCACTACTTAAATGACCAACCTTTACTCCAACCATTTCCATCGTGTTGACCGGTTGCCCATACAGTACAACAGTGGCTTGTCCTTTAGCATTGGTCATGCTACTAGCACTGGCAATATAGGGATTGGATTGGCTGGTTCCAGAGAGATACAAACCGCATTTTGTGATATTTCATGATCATCACGAACTTTATCGCAAACATACGGAGCTCCACAGGGACCAAACTCACGTACAATCCATAACACGCGTTGACACAGTTCACCTGATTTCAAGCATAACCACTCCTAAAAGGCATCCTATCTTACTTTCGAGGCATAAAAGAAAATTCCACTTTCCCCTCTACTAGTTTCAATTGGGCCTGAAAACTCTTACCCGCTTTTGACTGAAATGAGAGCGGCTTCGTGATGCCATCTGTCACTAACTCCAACACATCATTCACGGTTACACGATGCCCAGATATCGTCTTCCATACCGTAAACCTACATCCGGTTTTCCAGGCGCTACACCCAAACGCCTTAGGCGATTCCTTTAGAGCAGCACCACAGAGTGGACAAACGCCGATCTGTGCCGAGTGATCCGGAGTCACGACCATCGCGTGCGCCGTCATGTGCCCTATCATGTCTCGCGTAAACGCGTGAATTTCCTGTATAAATGTCTCTCTTGGATACTGACTACGCTCCATTTGTTTGAGTTTAGCTTCCCATGCACCCGTCAATTCTGCAGATTTTAACGAGACACTGGGGATCGCATGAATGAGTTCGCGACCTTTGGCAGTAGCATGCAGTTGCTTTTTTTGAAGCTCAATCATCCCGTCCCGTTTAAGTTTTTCTATCGTAGCGGCACGAGTAGCAGGTGTTCCTAAGCCACGCTCTTTCATGGCTTCTGCTAACTCTACATCATCGATCTGTTTACCCGCACTCTCCATAGATGCAAGAAGAGATGCCTCCGTAAAATGCGCCGGTGCCTTCGTCTGCTTACTTAGCACTTTAGCTTCTTCTACCTGTGCCATCTGTCCCCGTTCAACTTTTGGCAAAAGAGCGACCTGTTCATCATCTGCTTGTTTCAAAGTAGACTCCTCTTCTGTGGATGACTCCAGAGCAGAGCGCCAACCAGAACTTTGTAGCGTTTTTCCAAACGTGCGAAACCACTCGTCATCAACGACCGTTTCAATAATCGTTTGTGACCATATCGCATCAGGTAAGAGCGCACAAAAGGTCTGCCGTAAGACCAATTCATACACTTTGCGTTCATCACCCGTCAGTGATCGAGGTGGTTTTTCAGTCGGAATAATGGCATGATGATCCGTTACCTTTCGATCATTCACCACACGGTGACCAGGTTTTGCTTTTATTTGATCGAGCAAAGGCGTCAATGACGGAAGAAAGGCAGCTCCTGCACGCAGTCGTGCAGGCAGCGTTTGCACGATATCTTGACTAATATAGCGACTATCTGTCCGTGGATACGTGAGCACCTTATGCGTCTCGTACAGTGCTTGTGCCATTTTCAACGTATGATCAGCCGTCATGCCATATCGTTGGTTGGCCTTGCGCTGTAGCGCAGTAAGATCAAAGAGTTGCGGTGCTTGTTCAGATTTAGCATGAGTGTCTACTTTTTCAATTCGTCCCACTTGTCCGCGCACTTTATCGGCAATCACAGAAGCTATCGCCACGTCATCGAAGCGAGTCTGCTTCTCTTTGGTCCATTTTCCAACGTACACCCCAGCCGGAGTTTGAAAGGTTGCTTCTACTTCATAATACGGGACAGGTATAAACTGTTCAATCGCCACATCGCGTTCGACAATCATCGCAAGTGTGGGAGTCTGAACGCGCCCAACCGGAAGTTTCGTTCCCCCTTGAACGGTCATGCACCTTGTCGCATTGATGCCAACCATCCAGTCTGCTTCACTACGCGATACAGCAGCTTCATAAAGTGAATGAAACTCCTCATTGTCGCGCAAATGTAAAAAAGCTTCGCGAATCGCTGATTCTGTCATAGAAGATAACCACAATCGCTTGGCAGGTCCCTTGTATCCTGCATGTCTCGCAATAAGTTCGTAGATCAGTTGTCCTTCACGCCCTGCATCAGTTGCCACAATGACTTCCTGTGCTTGCTTCAATAGCTTCGATACCACGCGATATTGTGCCTTCGCATGTTCCAACACAACGAGGCGAAATGGCTCTGGCAAGATCGGCAAATCTGCCATTCGCCAAGATTTGTACCTCATATCATAAGCATCTGCATCAGCTAATCCAACAAGATGGCCCACGGCATAAGTGACCGTATATTCACCTGCAGTCATATATCCGTCATTTCGCGTGACCTTTCCAAGAACCGCTGCAATATCCCGCGCAACGGAAGGTTTCTCTGCTATAACTAATCTCATCACACGAAACGTCCTTTCAACTAAAGATAGATCCATAGGCAGTTTCATAAACTATATGGCGCAAAAGTATCTATGTACATAAGTCATATCTTCGAGTAACACAACATGCAGATCGTGAAAAAGTGTGATTTAATGAAGGTGCATCATCGATAGAATGGAGTGATGAGATGAATATCGTATCCTTATCTAAAACACAACTAAATCCGATCTCTCTGCCTGGCATGGGGAGGAGCATCGAACTGGTAGGATTGTCGCCATCAGAAGTGTCCGATCTACAAGCGATGTATACCAATAAAGACCTGTTTGTAGAATTTACAGAAGAACCCGATCAGCAAGTGCCCGTCATCAATATATGGGTGAACCCACATTCCGCAGAGATCACTCTATTTATCAAGTAAGCCTTAAAAAATGAGTGGAATACATCGATCCTCTGTAACGATGCAATTTCTACCCGATACTTTGCCGCGATATAGTCTTTGATCGGCCAAACGATACGCATCTTGAAAATTCATTACTTCACGGCGCAGTTCGACGACACCCGCAGTCATTCCTAGGCCATAAAGATGAAGTGGACTGGTTTGAACCCAGTTCACTACTTCTCGTTCAATGCTATCGCCAAACGTTACCTCATGGAGTACAAAAACAAATTCATCCCCGCCTAGTCGAGCACACCAATCTCCTTTGCGAAGGACCCTTTGCAAAGAAGAAGCTACCCTTTGCAAAGCCACATCCCCTATGGGGTGACCTGATTCATCATTGAGTTGTTTGAATCGATCTAAATCAAACAACACAAAGACGGAAGGTAAAGCCGAAGACTCAGAAAAATAACTTTCCATATGTTCTTCCAATGCTCTTCGGTTCCAAATCCCTGTGAGTGGATCTTTTCTAGCTAGTTGCTGCAATTGACTCCTTTGATGAACCACAGTTCCAGTCAAATGATAAAAATCTAAAAGAGCGTGAAACATCGGTGGCATAGGAGTATCTTTTACACTAAATAAAAACAGAATTTCGCGCAATTCATCGAATGCAAAATCATAGCGATTGACAATTGCAGCATCGAGATCAGGGATATATCGCGTGTTCTCACCATGCATATCGCGAAGGATCTCCTCTTCGATCCCGCGCAATGTAGCGTCTAGGATCGTGGGACTTCCAAACTGCTCTATGAGATGAATATTTCCCGTTCTCGTATCGTGCATAAACAGAATGCCGCCCTTAAAGTGAAACAGTTGCAAGAAAACATCTCGAAATTGACTCCATAGCTGTTCTAGCGTTTCTACTAAAAGGACATTTTTAGAGATGGCAAATAACCAATGCAAAATCTCCGTTTCGCGTTGGACAGCCTGAAAACTTTCAGAATCATTCACGGGCAAGGCAAAAGTCAATACCCCTTGAAAGACCTGTAACCTATCAAATAACGGAAAACTAAATACATCATAGGGAAATCCAAAATGCCCATTCTCTTCTCGATGAATGCGAAAAGAGTGTTCATGCCATACATGATCAGCCACAGAGGAAGACAACACCACATCGTCTAACGTCATCCCCACTGTCAACGGAAAAGGGAGATAGGACGATGGCTTCATCCATCTTACGACCCCTTGATCATCAATGTAATGTACAAACATGGAATCAGGTAATTCGTTAATCACATGCTCAAGATCAGCTAATACTGGAAACATACTGACTCCTTTCAACAGTTGACAGTCAACCATTGTATACGATCATCTATAGTCAATCTAATCCATCTTCAAAAAACGCGAAATATCTCCATAAAGGGATTGTGGCCTCATGAATGGCGCATAACGTTTAATGACATAGCCATGTCGATCGACAAGAAATTTTGTGAAATTCCACTTAATGGATGTAGTCCCGAGAAACCCCGGAGCCTGCTTTTTTAGATACACGTATAAGGGATGCGCATGATCGCCATTAACATCAATTTTAGAAAATAAAGGGAATGTTACTTGATACGTTCGTTCACAAAATGCAAGAATATCTTTCTCTGAACCCGATTCTTGATGCATGAATTGGTTACAAGGAAACCCTAAAACAGAAAAACCACTTTGACTAAACCGTTGATGCATGTGCTGCAAACCACGATATTGCGGAGTGAATCCACAGGAACTTGCGGTGTTGACAATCAATAACATCTGTCCCTCATACTTCGCCAGGGAGACTTCCTCACCTGTAATCGTCTTTACAGGATAATCATAGATACTCATTATACTCCCCTTTTTTCTTAAAGCTATGATTCGGCCTACCATAGAAATATCCCTGTTGCCACTGATAGCCATGCTGTTCGAGCCACAAACCCTCTTCTTGCCGTTCAATGCCTTCAGCCAGTATGGTGATATTCATTTCTTTTGCCAATTCAGCCAGACGTATAGCCACCTGTTGTTTGTCTATTTCTTCATCTACATGAGATACAAATGCACGATCTAATTTTACAATGTCTGGATGCAAGTCCAAAATCGCATCCAATGGATGATAACCTTGCCCTACATCATCTAAAGCATACCGAAAACCCTTCTTGCGATAGAATTGTAAAATACGTTTTAAATGATCGACATCCTCAACTTTTTCAGTTTCTACAACTTCAAATATAAATTGTTCTGGTTGTAACGATGTTTTTTCTATAGCTGCCACCGTTGTTTGCAAACAATGCTCCGGATCATAAATGGCAGTGGGAATAAAATTAATAAAAAACAAAGAATCAGACGGAGCCTTTTGTGCTGCCTGGATTGCTGCTAACCGACAAGCTTTATCTAATTGGAAGATCTGATCCTGTGATTTTGCCGCTTCAAATAAAGTGTAAGCAGGGATTGTTTCCCCGTTTTCAGTAAGACCTCTCACCAGAAATTCATGTCCCAATAACTCAATTTGTCTTTTTTTCACCTGAACGATCGGTTGATACATCATGCGCAATCGATCATGATAGATAATATCTCGAATCCACAATAGTGAAGATTGCCTTTCAAGTTCAGATACATCGATCCTATCACCAATGACTAAGCGACCGTTTGGTAGTATCTCCGCATGTTGTATTTCCCATAAATAAACTTTAAAACGCTCTTTCCAATAATCAAAATCCGCAAAAAATAGGTGCCGCGCAATAAAAAAAGCATCTGATTCATATACTTGTATATCCATCTCACGTCTCATGTCATGACGCAAAGAGTCTATCCTCTCATCATTCGACACATGAATATAAAACCCTTCCTGACTCACGACACAACTACCACAAGTCACCTACTGGTTCACCTCTTTTTTGTTTTCACAAGCATCATAAAACCAATCCTAGCTCATCTACTCTATACCCGCAATCGTTTTCATCATTAATCGATGACACCTCATGCAAGTAAGTCCACATCTACACAGACAAACTTGCATGAGGTGCACATCATCGCTCGCTATCCATCCCTAGTTGCGCGAGAGTTCCTTGCCAAATCCTTTAAGGAAAGCCAGCATAAAACTGAGTCCTTTAGTGACATCTGGATCATTCAAAGATTTTGCTAGTTCAAAAACGCCCGTCTTATGACTGTGATTCAACGTTTCACCAGCTCCATCTAAGCCTACAACGACAGAATTCATTAACTTACTTGACACTTCCGGGTCTATCTTTGTCAATACACCAGCTACATTCATCGCGTTATTGACCATCGTGGTCGCTTCTGGACGAAGCGTCTGGTTCACGAGAATCTTCGCCACTTTCTCCTTCGCTTGAAGAAGTGAGTACATTGCCTCTAAGATACCACTTTCATGTAACTCTTGCACAATCTTCATAGTTTCAACAAGGCTATCTTTGTTTTGCGTAAGCATCAAAAGAAGTTCCTGTAGACTCTGCTCCTCCAACTGTTCGGGAGTTTGTGCCACCCGTTCGATCTGTTGAATCAGTTTAGCCATGCTGAGGCCCCCTATGAAGCGGTTCATTGACCGCGGCGATCGGTTCGTATCGATCACTTGCCCATTTCCGTTCCACCTGAACACCCACTTGCGGTGTTCGCTGTGCATTGCGTGGATTATTTTTGGGTAGCGGATTTTTACCTTCTACTTCTAGTATGTGCATGCGCACTTTCATTTGCTTGTACGCAGGTGTATGCGTGCGTACATCAACAGAATTGCCTGTTAGAACATTAATCGCATGTTCATGGCTAGCCGAGTGCATCGGTACATAGAGCGTAGTCCCTTTAACGCGATCAGTCACTAAGGCGCGTAGTTTAATTGCACCATAAGGCGACTCCAGGCGCACCAGTGTCCCCGTCTTGACGCCGCGTTCTTCAGCTAGCTCTGTAGAAACTTCGACAAATACCTCTGGCAACTTATGCTGTATACCTGCTGATTTATTAGTTAAATTGCCTTCGTGAAACTGCTCCAATAAGCGACCATTGTCAAGCGCTAGATCAAACTCAGCAGGATACGTTTCACTAGGAATGTAATCGGTCAAAGCAAATCTCGCTTTTTTGTCTGGAAAATGGAACCCATTTAAATACAAAACCGGTGTGTTAGAACCATCAGGTGAACCCCAGTGAAAACTATTCCAACCAGCTAATACATCATAATCACAGCCTGAGAAAAACGGCGTGAGACTAGCCATCTCTGCAAAAATCTCACTTGGATGTTGATATCCCCAGTCGTGACCCATCCGCTTCGCAAGTTCCGTCAAGATCATCCAGTCCGCTTTTGCCTCTCCGAGTGGCTCTAAAGCCTGATACAAGCGCTGCACGCGGCGCTCCGTATTCGTGAATGTCCCGTCTTTTTCGAGCGAAGGCGCACCCGGTAAAATAACATCTGCAAATTGAGCCGTCGTCGTCAAAAAGATCTCCTGAACCACTAAAAAGTCTATTTTAGCAAGCATTTCTTGTGTGTGATTGGCATTTGAATCAACCCATGCCATATCTTCACCCGCAATATACATCGCTTTTAGCGTACCGCGTTGCACACCTAAGAGCATGCTAATATTGTCTAAACCAGGTTGTGCAGAAATATCTACACCATATGCCTCTTCAAACTTATGGCGAATGTCATCATCTGTTACCGATTGATAGCCCGGGAAAATGTTCGGCATTGTACCCATATCCGCTGCACCTTGCACGTTATTATGACCGCGCAAAGGAAAAGCTCCGGCATTGCGTCGACCCATATTGCCGGTCAACAGCAACAGATTAGCAATCGCCGCAGATGTATGAGAGCCTGCGATGTTTTGCGTCACACCCATACCCCAACAAATAGCTGTTCCATCCGCTTCATGGATCGATGTGGCAAGCTCAATGAGCGTGTCTTTTGATATTCCTGTCATCTCTTGTGCATAATCAAGCGTGTACGTCGCCAGAAGCTTCATATACTCATCAAAGAAATTGACATGCTGCTCGATAAATGCTTGATCGTGCCATCCCTGATCCACGATGTACTTTGCAACGGCCGACAGCCACACAAAGTCAGTCCCCTGTTTAGGGCGAATAAAGAGATCGGCACGATCTGCCATTTCATGTCTGCGCAAGTCGACAGAAATCAATTTTTGACCATGCAACTTATGCGCACGTTTAATCCGAGTGGCCAGCACTGGATGTCCTTCAGCTGGCGCACAACCGACAAGAATCACAAGCCCTGCACCAGCGATATCCTCGATCGTCGCAGTATCTCCACCAATGCCCCCTGTTTGTTGCAGCCCATCAGATGCAGGAGATTGGCAATACCGCGAGCAATTGTCCACGTTATTCGTTTCAAAGACTTGGCGCGCCATCTTTTGAATCAAATAATTTTCTTCGTTTGTCATCTTGGATGAAGAAATAAAGCCGATCGCATCCCCACCGTAGGTCCGTTTGATAGCGCCCATTTTTTCTGCAATCAAGTCATAGGCTTCATCCCATGTAGCTTCGACAAATACATCCCCTTTGCGAATCAAAGGCGATGTGAGACGCTGATCTGAATTGACGAAATCCCATCCAAACTTTCCTTTTATACATGTAGAAATACTGTTGACCGGAGCTTCTTCACTCGGCTCAATTTTGAGAATCTCTCTACCTTTTGTCCAAACGTCAAATGCACACCCAACACCGCAGAATGTACAGACCGTCTTCGTTTTCTTCGTTCTCGTCTCGCGCATCGCAGCTTCTACTTCAGAGACCGCAAAAATGGTTTGATAATCCGGTTCAACCGCCTTAACCAAATCAATCATCGGCTCTAGCATGTCATCGCCAATGCTTGTCATAAAACCGGCTTGTCCTAGCATCGACGTCTCCATCAGTGCATTACATGGGCACACAGTCACACAGTGTCCACACGAGACACAAGAAGATTCATCAATCGGCTTGCCACCATCCCACAGCACGCGTGGCATATCACTTTCCCAATTGATACTCAGTGTTTCGTTCACTTGGAGATCCTGACAAGCTTCTACACAGCGCCCGCAAAGAATACACTGATCTGCATCATAACGATAAAATGGATTGGACAGATCTTTTTCATATTCTTTTGGACGATAAGGTCTTGTTTGGTGCGTAACCTCAAGCATCTCTGCTGTGTTATGTACCTTACAGTTCCCATTATTGTTATCACACACCGTGCAATACAGTAAGTGATTTTCTAAAATGCGGTCCATCGCCTCGTGTTGCGCACCGCGCGCAACATCTGAATCAGTGACAATATGCATGCCATCTACGAGAAGCGTAGAGCAAGCTCTCATAACCTTCCCGTCTACTTCACACATACAAGTATCGCAACTTTGAATAGGCCCGAGTACTTCAGAATAACAAATATGCGGATGTTCAATCCCCTGCTCGATCATATAGTCAAGGATTCTGGTTCCTGTCGGCGCCTCTTGTGGTTCAGAGTTTAATGTAAAATGCACAGTTTGCAAGTATAATAATCTCCTTTCTTTCAAACCGTTACTTATCATTATATAGCTTTATGTCCTCCATGTACTTTTAAGAGAATGTCGAATATGTGAATTCAAACAATAAAACATAGGTTACTTATTCTTTTTCGTGATGAAATCTGGACAAATAGGCAAAGATTTGAAGGTTTTTCGAGTATAGGGGACAGGAGCGGATACGCTTAGCGTGGACCAAACGTACTGTAGGATTATGCCGCATCCAAGAGGAGTGTTGTCGCGATGGGTACATTTGGTGGATATACGCAGTGGGCCGTAGTGTTTCTAATCATCTTCGTGTTATTTTTCTTACTAGTACCAGCATTTGGTGCAGGTACAACAGGTATGGGCGCTTACTAAGCTCGCTTCAGACGTAGAAGGAGACCCACAATAGTGAGGGTCTCCTTGCACAAAAAAATTTCATGAAAAACAGTTACGAACGCGAGGGGTGCAAGGACTCCTGTTGGCTAGGTACGCTTCCCCGCAAACTAACCATGACGGTGCCAAGCACCCCAAGCAAAAGTCCAGCTACAAAGACAAGATGAAATCCGCGCAAAAACATAGCCGTAGGATACACTGCGCGCGAGCCGACTTGCGTTTCTAATAGTAAGACAGCAAACGCAACACCAGTCACCCGTCCAAAATTGCGGACCGTTGCCAAAAGGCTACCCGTTAATCCTGTTTTTTCAACAGGGACCGACTCTAACACGACCACGTTATTGGGCGATGTAAATAACCCCAATCCCGCACCAAACAACGCCTGATCCAGCACAATTTCCCCATAACTAGACCCTCTACCAAGAAGCGCCATCAACCCTAACGCACCAGCAGTTAATGCCATCCCGGCAACCGTCGGCCACCTCGGCCCGATGCGATCACTGAGCCAACCGCCAAGTGGCGCAAATACAATCATGACAATCGACTGTGGCGTGAGCAATAACCCAATACTGCCAATCGGCTCATGCAGGACTTGACGTAAAAACAAGGGCAATAAAATAGCTGGAAACATAATCATCACATACGATAAATAGCCAGCAAAATTACCGATTGTAAACCGGGCCGAACGAAACAAGCTCAATTCAATCAGCGGCATCTTGATATGCAAAGAACGTCTGACAAACCAAAACCAACTCAAAATACTGACGACAAGACTGCCGACACTCCAAAGACTCAGCCACCCCCAATCCGTTCCGTTGGAGATAAACAGCAACAAACTCATCATGGCAAGAATAAACCAGCTAGAACCAATCCAATCAAATTCAGCCATATTCTTATTGGATGATATCCGTCGCAATACAAAGATACTCATCAGCACAGAAATAACGCCAAACGGCGCATTGACCCAGAAAATCGATCGCCACCCCGCACTTGCAATCAGTAACCCACCTACAGCAGGTCCAACAATCGTGCCGATGGCAACCACACTACTGATCAGCCCTAAAGGTCGTCCCCGTTGACCGGCTGGAAACGTATATGCCACAATGGACATCACATTACCCATGATCACCGCACCACCGAGCGCTTGAATCAGCCGATATAAGATGAGCTGCTCGATACCTGCAGCCGTCCCACAAAGAATCGAACCCAAAGTAAACACGGAAACCCCAGCAATAAACATCTTCTTGCGATCGACGCGGTCCGAAATCCCCCCGATCACAGGCAAAATCGCTGTAATCACCAGCAAATAGCCAGAGATCACCCACTGCAAAATCCCCGTGCTTACCTTGTACTGTTCCTGTAAGATTGGTAAAGCGACATTGACGATACTACTATCTACATTCACCATAAATGTACCGATAACGACCGTCCCAAAAATGAGCCACCGATAAGCCGGCGACTCCGAAAAAGGCTGCTTCAATGACACGGCCATAGCTTCTTCACCCTTCTGCTGCATGATGCTTCTTATCTTACCAAAAATCGCCCTCCTTCATGCTCTTTTCATCCACAGTTATGACTTGCCTATCAGTTTTTGTACTTGTTCACGCCATGATTGCTTGTCCATAGATAGATTGGCAAAAAGTGACGGGATCTTCGATCCAGACTTTGACGATCCTACACGACCACTTGTCCTCTTTGCGCGCATCAAGCCACGAATCACGCACGTCTCTGGGACATCCGCAACGATAATAGGCACTTCAGTGCGAAATGTCAGATGCTTCAATACATTCACTTCATTGGCACCGCCGCCTACAAGCACGATGCCACGATCCATAATATCGCCTACCAGTTCAGGTGGACAGGCCTCGATCGTTTGCACAATGAGACTGACGATCGTTTCGTAATAATTGACCAACGAGTCCTTCACAACCGTGCTTGGGATCTTTATTTCTTGTGGCAATCCTGTTTCCAAATGACGCCCTTTCACAGCAAACGACGGAGTCTCTGCCGTAGTATCAGACTGGCATTTTAAGTTTTCCGCCGTATGAACTCCAATCAAAAAAGCCAATTCTCTTCGCACCCAATTCATAATTTCCTCATCCACAGTGCGCCCACCGATACTCACTCTACGACTATCTACAATGCCGCCTAACGATAAGAGGGCAACTTCAGTAGAACCCGCACCTAAACTCACCAGTAAACAACCAGTTGGCTGATCGATTGGCAAATTCGCCCCAATAGCTGCCGCAACGAGTGTGTCAAATAATTCGACACGCCGTGCACCAGCCATACGTGCCGCCTCTTGTAACGCTCGACGTTCGACTGGAGTGAGCATATTGGGTACGGCAAGCGTGATATCAAATCGCCTCGCCCATTTATTAGGAATCAATTGTTCAACAATATATTTCAACACAGCGACCGTACCATCAAAATCCTTTACCGATCCCCCGTAGAAAGGATGGGTAACCGTGACTGAATCCGGATGGCGTCCCACCATGCGTTCCGCTTCTGCACCTATAATGAGCTTTCCATTTTCCTTGCGTGCAATCGTACATGGCTCGCTAATGATCCTTTGCTCACCCGCAAGTCCTGCGCGAAAGTGTGATGTTCCCAAATCAATCGTTATTTGAAGTGTCAATGATCATTCTCCTACCCTAGGTATTTTGGCAATTCATCGTTGTGGGAGTGAGGAAGAATGGTGCTATAAAAAGTTAACACTCTTATAGTTCGTCCAACCATGCAGTTTTTTGTCGGTCAGTGACGACCGAACTCATCAAAGAGGATGAAACGTAGGCCATCCATGGTAGGAAACCGAGTCACATTTGCGAGAGAGGCACACAGATAGGCAGCATATGTACAACCCCTACTCGCATATCCATTCCTGACGGCATTTTGTAGCGGGAGTGATCATGCGTGTGGGTGTATGAGAAGAAACTGCAATATCCAGTAAGAGTCAGCACATGCAATCCGCGCCTCGCTCGTTATTTACTCGAACAGTATGGAGGGGCAGATGGTGAACTCGCCGCCGCACTCCGGTATTTGAATCAGCGCTTTACCATTCCAGACAAAGTAGTGGGATTGCTTACCGACATTGGAACAGAAGAATTGGCACACCTCGAAATGATTGCAACTATGGTATATAAGCTGACAAAAGACGCTACGATCGAACAAATGCAAGCGGCAGGACTTGGCGAACACTATGCCAATCACGGCATGTCACTTTTTTACGAGAATGCCGCAGGCAATCCCTTTACCGCCACATACATACAGAGCAAAGGCGATCCCATCGCTGATTTGTATGAAGATATAGCGGCTGAAGAGAAAGCTCGCGCAACCTACCAGTGGCTCATCGACTTAACTGATGACGTAGATCTCAAAGACAGCCTCGCCTACTTGCGGCAACGTGAAATCATTCACGCCATCCGTTTTCGTGAAGCGGTTGAGATCTTAAAAGACTATCAAGATGAAAAAAAAATGTACTAATGATCATCTGCCATTGTATGTACACACTGTATACACAGCGCATCATTCTGCAAAAAAGTCATTACCTCCCCCGCTTTCTTTTACTCTTGTCGGAATGCATAGCACACGCTATGATGACGTAGAGTACCAGATATAAGGGGGGGCTTCGTGTTGTCTGACATGCTAAGTTACTTACTAGCACGCGAAACAGAGATGGAGCAAACACTAATCACGCTCATGCAGGCAGAGTCCCCATCGACCGACAAATCACTGGTCGATCAGTGCGGACAAGTACTTCAAGCAGAATTTACTCGATTAGTGGGCGGCTCTGTGACTCGTATCTCGCAAACGCATACAGGAGACTGCTATCGTTGTACATATGGAGAAGGAGACGAGCAAATCCTGATCATCGGTCATTTTGATACGGTATGGGATCAAGGCGCACTCTCCATCGAAAAGCGCGATGGCATCCTCTACGGCCCAGGCGCGTTTGATATGAAAGGTGGCTTAACAGTTGCCCTTTACGCCATCCATGCGCTTGCTGCAAACCATGTGACAGGTAATCGTAAAGTCGTTTTTCTAGCCACCTCTGATGAAGAAATCGGGTCACACGCCTCGCGCGAACTCATTGAAGCAGAAGCGAAAAAAAGTGTTTGTGTCCTTGTCCCAGAATCAAGCATTCCACCAAACGGTGACATCAAGACAGCGCGCAAAGGCATCGCAGATTTTACTATTACCGTCAAAGGCATTCCCTCTCATGCCGGACACGATCCAAGAGCTGGCGCAAACGCCATCGAAGAACTAGCGCTACAGATCGCTGATCTACGTCAGTTAACCGACATCGATGCAGGGATTAGCGTCAACGTCGGCCTCATATCCGGCGGAACGCGCGTCAACGTCAAAGCCGAGCATGCACAAGCAGGAGTAGACCTGCGCTTTATGACCAAAGAGCAGGGAGAAGCTGTCGCACACAAGATCATGAACCGCACACCGTACATTGCAGGTACGACAATTACAGTCACAGGTGGCATTAACCGCTATCCACTAGAACGCACAGCACAAGGCGTAGACTTATTTGTACAACTGCAAAGCATCGCACATGCACACGGTTACGAAGTCAACGAAGGACTTTCAGGCGGTGGAAGCGACGGCAACTTCACCGCAGCACTTGGCATTCCGACAGTCGATGGATTAGGACCTGTGGGCGATGGTGCACACGCGCGCAACGAGCACGTAGTCGTCGCAAACCTTCCCTATCGCGCCGCATTACTTGCCGACTTTTTGCGCACAAACATACATAGATAAGAGGGCGATACCATGTACATGCACGAGTTAAACATGACATCATTCACCGACTTTGCCCAACGAGTCGACACCGTTCTCATCCCGATTGGCATGATCGAAGCGCATGGCCCACACTGTTCACTATCCACAGATATCCTGATCCCGCGTGAATTTGTACGCCGTTTAAATCCACTCATTGGTGATCGCGTGTTAATGGCACCTGAAATCCCATATGGCCACTCCTTTGGACTCGCTCCTTTTGCAGGTACCATCGATATTCCTGGTGAAGTATTTGGTGCCTACGTCTTTGAAGTGGCCAAAGCGTATCTCAAACAGGGGATGCAAAACGTGGTCCTGTTCAATGGGCATGGCGGCAACATGTCGAGCCTCTCCCTAGTCAGTGAAAAACTGGCCGATCACGGTGCCACCGTCCTTACGATCAACTGGTGGGTCGATTATCGCGCAGAGATTGTCAAGTATGCACCCGTTACGGGCCATGCAGGCGAAGACGAGACGTCTGCTGTCTTAGCCATTGATCCAGCACTCGTCGACATGCGCCTTGGCGTCTCCAATCACACGATCACCACACCATCGAATCTTAAAATGAAAGACATGGGCAAACAGTCCTATCCGCAAGCATATTCAGGCCATGCAGGTGCTGCCACCGCAGAAAAAGGCGAGCAGATCTACACCGCCCTACTTCCAAAAATCATCGCCGATATCGAACAAATGTGGAAGTACTCACGATAAAAGTTCATGGCTACAGCATGCGACTTTCAGCGTTTGGCAAGCATGTTGTTTTCAAATAACAAATAGCAAGCAGCGCATAAGAAAGCGGGCCTTCCCCATCCTGTGGGATATCAAGGCCCGCTTTTTTCATCCTATGAACACTTGCTACGTTCACTCATGCTTATAGCAAACTACCACCAGCACACCCTCTTACTCGTAGCGCAGCGCTTCAATCGGATTGAGCAGGGAGGCTTTGCGTGCCGGATATACGCCAAACAAGACACCGATCAACACAGCAAACGACACAGAGAGCATGACAGCTACAGGTGACACTAAGTTGCTTTCCTTCATGATGATCCCTGCCACCTCCGCTCCCCCGCCACCGAGTGCTACGCCGATCAACCCGCCGCCTACACTGAGCACCACCGATTCGACGAGAAACTGCGTCATAATCACTCGCCGCTTAGCGCCAATCGCCTTGCGTATCCCGATTTCCCGCGTGCGCTCTGTGACAGATACCAGCATGATATTCATAATCCCAATCCCCCCGACGAGCAGCGAAATCGCCGCCACACCGGTAAGCAGATCGGTCATCTCTTGACTCACACTTTGCAAGGCACTGAGGATCGTCGCTTGGTTCATAATGGTGAAATCATCTGCCTGCCCAGGTCCTAAGTGGTGCAAATTACGCAACGTCGCTTGAACCTCTTGTTGCGCTTGATTCATCGCCGTTTGCGAACTCGCTGAGACATCGATGGAACTGAGCACATCGGTCCCCGTAAAGTCATTCATCGCCGTTGTCACCGGAATCATCACCCGATCATCTAGGTTTTGAAAGCCATTGGATCCTTCCGATGCCAGCACGCCAATCACACGAAACGGAATCCCGTTGATATCAATGGTTTGCCCAACCGGACTCTGATAACCAAAGAGTGTTTGTGCCGTTTGACTGCCAAGCACCGCCACTTGTGCACTCGTCGCGACCTCTTGCGGCAAGAAAAACCGCCCTGACTCCACAGGTGTAGGCTTCACTAAGGGGTAGTTCGCAGATGTACCTTGCACCGACGTCGATGTATTATTGCTACCGTACACGATCTGCGCATTTTTTTGCACAAGTGGCGCTACCTGTGCGACATTGGGATCATTGGCCGCAATGGCCGCGGCATCGGCGTACACAAGCGTTGTCGAACTACCCGCACCAAAACTCACTCCACCTGCAGAACTCGATCCTGGCATGACTGTCAACAGATTGGATCCGAGCGATTCCACTTGGGTAGTGACTGCGTTTGTCGATGATTGCCCGACAGCTGAAAGAGCAATGACAGACGCCACCCCAACAATCACACCTAGCATCGTAAGCAGAGCACGCATACGATTGGCGCGAATACTGCGAAAGGCGGAGCGCAATACTTCAGTGAGTGACATAGCTCCCACCTCGTTTCGTGTGAATGACCGTTTCCTTTTGCATCGAAGAATCCTCCGATGCATGCGGCATATCCATACTCCTCACGTGACTTACTGTCCCGTGGCTGTCCATCATGCGTACAGACGGTGCGGCTGTATCAGATTCGATCATCCCATCGCGAAACCGCACAATGCGCTTGGCGTGTGCACCCACCTCATCTTCATGCGTGACAATCACGACCGTATTCCCCTGCGCGTGCAGCTCCTCGAACAGCAGCAAGATCTCTTCCGTGTTTTTCGTATCGAGTGCGCCAGTGGGTTCATCCGCTAACAACAGCAAGGGATGATTGACCAGCGCACGCGCGATGGAGACGCGTTGTTGTTGACCGCCAGATAATTCGTTGGGTCGGTTGTGCATGCGATCCTGTAAACCCACGCGCTCTAGTGCCTGCATGGCGCGCTCGCGCCGCTCCTTGGGCGAAACGCCCGCGTAGACCATGGGCAATTCCACATTCTCGAGTGCCGATGTACGCGCAAGCAGATTAAAATTTTGAAAAACAAAGCCAATCTTCAGATTGCGTAGCGCAGCTAATTCATCCTCGTGAAGCGTGCTGACCAAATGCCCGTCAATCGCGTACTCTCCAGACGTAGGGATATCTAAACAGCCAATCAAGTTCATCGTCGTTGATTTACCCGACCCAGAAGGCCCCATAATCGCGACAAACTCCCCATGATCGATGACGAGGTCGACTCCGTTTAATGCGCGCATCACTTGGCCACCCACCTGATATTCGCGCACAACTTGTTGCATGAAGATCAGTGGAATGCGTTCCTCTGCACTCATCATCCACGACCGCCTCCAAACCCGCCACCACCAAAGCCACCGCCGCCAAATCCGCCATGTCCTCCTTTAAATGAAGGCGTACTTGTTGAACTCGTAGCACTTGCAGGCGCAATCAAGACAATTTTTTCATTAGGCGTGAGTCCTGCTGTAATTTGTACGTTATTGGTACCAAAGATCCCGACTTGTACGGGTTGAAAATACGTGCCCTTTGGTGCACTCGGTCCTGCAAACCCTTTAAACGCACCCGTTTTTCCAGCGTTCCCAGTTCCGCTTCCAGTTGCACCACCAGTACTATTGGCACCGCCTACAGCTATACCACTCCCCGCTGCGTTTGTAGAAGATGGACTTGTGCCATTGGCACCAAAGCCCTTCCCGTATGACCCTGACTTCCCTTTCTTTTTCCCATGTCCACCGCCATATCCACCATCACTTCCATAACCACCGTAGCCACTTGTCGTAGCAGTCCCACTAAACGATCCATGCCCTCCAAATGCAAACGTACCAGCAGGTCTTGTGCCTACTACATAGACACCCTCCATCGTGCCCACTTGTTGTAGCGCGATCGCTGGAATCTCCACCACGTGGTTGGCTGTTGCCGTTTGGATCGTGACACTAGTCGCCATACCCGAGAGTAGTTGTCCAGATGGATCATTGACAACTGCCATCACCGTATAATTTGTAACATTATCCACCACCTGTGGCGTGGGATACACTTGTAGCACCGTACCCGTGAAGGTCTGATTAGGCAATGCTGATACAGTCGCTTGGATCTGATCACCTGCTTTGACCGATCCAATACCCGCTTCTGGCACCTGAATATTTAACTCCATCTGATTTTTCGTATCACTTTGTAAGGTCATCACAGGCGCTGAACCATTGACCAGTTCACCTGCCGTGTCATTAATCGCTGTAATCACCCCGGACATCGGAGCGCGTAGCGTCATATCCGCTTCACTGACATTTGCCCCTTGAAGGGCAGCTTGGGCAGAACTCAGTTGCGCCTGTGCAGTCGTCACTGCCGCCTGGCTCTCTTCAATCATAGCTGGGGTAGACGGTTGTTCCGTCTCTTGCAACGACGCCTGTGCGCTTTGCACCGCAATCTGATCTTGTTCCACAGTATTTTGCGCTTGACTGACCGCCTGCGCACCTGATGTGCGATCATTGTAGAGCGCTTGGGCTACTTGTAAGTCCTGCTGTGCCGACTTATACTGCGTCTGCGCCTCCGTGAGACTGACTTGTGCCGCCTGTACACTCACTTGCGATTGCTGGGCTAAATTCGTACTGCTCGCAGGCATCGCATCCGCTACATTTTTTTGTGCTGTGGCTAGATTGGATTGTGCATTGGCAATGGCCGTCTGATCATTTTGGACGGTTTCCTCGCCCGCATTGTACTGTTCTTGCGCCTGTTGAAGATCCGTGTATCCCGTGTTGAGTTGCTGATACTCTGTATCTGCCGCCTGCATCGCCGAAGAAAACGGGTTCGCTGCATTGGGATTGGTCGTTTCCCCTACAAATTGATTGTAACTAGCCAGTTCCGACTGGTATGCCTGATAGGCCTGCTCCACTTGCGCTTCGGTGATCGATCCGTATTGCGTCTGTGCGGTACTCAAATCTTGACTGAGAAGTTGCAGATTGGTTTTTGCAAGAGCTAACTGCTTTTGTGCAGAGGTCACCGCTTGCTCATCTGTACTCACGATTGCTTGTAGTGCTGTCACATCTTGTGGCGTTCCCCCTCCATCGAGAGACGCCTGCGCTGCAAGTTGTGTCTTTTGCAAATTCACTTGTGCCGCCTGCACCGCCACCTGATCTTGTGCCACCGCGTTTTGCGCACTGACGAGTTGTTGCTGCGCACTCGACCGATTATTATAGATCGCCACTTCATCTTGATACTGCTGTTTAGCCCCAGCTAACGTAGCATTGGCCCTTGCAACGGCCGCTTGTGCCACGGCAATCGTCGCTGCAGTAGGGCCTTCCTGTGTGGCCAGTAGCTTTGCCTGTGCCTGCTCCAGATTGCCTTGCGCCGCAGTGACCGCCGCTTGATCTTGTGCCACCTGTGTCGTTTCCTGCGTATCATCTAGCGTAGCTAGCACCTGACCTGCCGTTACCTTTTGTCCTATGCTCACATTGACCGTCGCAAGCGTCCCCGTCCCACCACCGTCAAATGACAAATTCACCGTCGTAGCCGGTTGCACCGTCGCTGCCGCAGACACCGTCTGCACCACATTGCCATACCCTACTGTATAGGTTGAATACGCCGGCGTCCCTGATTGTGACAGATCTTTGGCAGCCACTGTCGCCCCCGTGCCAAGCACAATGACAACAGCCAACGCACCATATACCCATTTGCGATTTTTTCGTCCAAATACTCCCTTGCCCCCGTGTTGCATGCCTAAACTAATGCTCATCTGGCATAAACCTCTTCCCCACTTGAAAGTACACGAGCATGGTCGTGCCCTGATTGACTTCACTTTGCACAGTCAATTTGCCATGATGCGTATCCACAATCCACTTCCCAATCGCAAGTCCAAGCCCCGTACCCTCCGTGGACCGCGCCTTATCCCCGCGATAAAAACGATCAAAAATATAGGGCAAATCAGCCTTTGCAATCCCCACACCCGTATCAGATACTGACAACTCCACTGCAGTTTCCGTCCGCCGACACAGCACGTTGATTCGTCCACCTTCAGGCGTGTATTTGAGCGCATTGTCTAGCAAAATCCACACCAATTGATGAAGTCGCTTCTCGTCCCCTAGCAGCACCACATGTGGCTCGATGTCAAAGGTGATATGTAACCCTTTTTGAACACAAAGCACTTGAAACAAATCTTCAATGCCCGCTAACATTTCCGACACATCCACCGCTTCTAGCGAAAGTTCCAGTTGATTCGAATCAGCCCGCGCAAGCGTCAGCAGATCCTCCACAAGCTGATTCATCCGCCGCGCCTCTTTATCAATCGCAGAAATTCCACTAGCCTCTTGTCGCACCGTATGATCCGGATGCCGCAACAAGAGCTGCGCCTGCGCCTTGACCACTGCAAGTGGCGTGCGCAATTCATGCGATGCATCAGATACAAAGCGCTGCTGTTTTTCCCACGACTCGCGAATCGGCACAAGCGCCCGTTGCGCCAAAAACCAACCTGCAGCAATAGCCGCAAGTAACCCTGCACTAATAGAGAATAAGATCAAGACCAACAGCGCATGTAATTCACGCGTCTGATCATCGATATTGCGGATAATTTGCACCGTCCCACCACGAGGAAGAAAAGCGGCATCCTGCGCAGAGATCCCCACATTGAGTATGCGAAAATCATGGCCTTGTACACTTTCATTGTAGGGGTGGCGCTCACTGAGAGCAGATGCGATCGCATGTAACCCACTTGCCGAAAACGTGTTTGCCGGTTGCTGGAAAATCACCTGATGTGTCGCACTCCACACGATAATCACCGTTGGCAATTGGCCAAAATGCGGTTGCGTCGAAGCAAAGTGCAACTGCGCCTGTCGCAAAGGCCAGTGCGCAAACGGATACTTTGGTCCATGCAACATCATCTGCGCATTGACCTGTAACGTGTGATCGACCTTTTCATAAAGCCGCTCTTTTGTAAACAAATACAACACACCAGATATCGCAACGAGAATCACCGCAAAAACAACGGCATTTAGCACCGCCAATCGCAAACCGACGCGCGAAAACATCCACTTATGACTCCTTTAACATAAACCCAACGCCACGCACCGTTTGCACGTAGTCGTCACAACCATAGAGCGCTAATTTTTTGCGTACATAGTGAACATACACATCGACCACCGCAGAACCAGAATCCGAATTGAACCCCCACACGCGATAAAAAATCTGTTGGCGCGTGAGAATTTGCTCCGCATTGACAAGAAAATATTCAAGTAGTTCATATTCTTTAACCGTGAGATGAAGGGGGTTTTTATCTACAAAAGCATCATGCGCTTGCGGACTCATGCGAATCCTGCGATACGCAATCTGATCTTCTTGAAAGATACTCCCTTTGCGCCGCGATAGCGCACGAACGCGCGCCAATAACTCCGCTACATCAAAAGGCTTTGTAAGATAGTCATCCGCACCATAATCAAGCCCGATCACGCGATCTTCCACACTATCGCGCGCAGTCAAAAACAGCACAGGCGTCGTAAGACCTGCCTTGCGAATCTCTTTTAGCACGTAATGTCCACTTACATCAGGTAACATAATATCTAAAATCATGACATCATACGATGCATCAAGTGCCCGCTCTAACCCTGTGCGCCCGTTATGACACACCTCCGTTTCAAACCGTTCATCAAGCAGTGCCGCTTCGATGACACTAGCAACATCTATATGATCTTCCACAATCAGTACGCGCATCTGCCACCAAAACTCCTTCACAAAAACCACAATCTTGTGCCTACATGTAGTATGAACGAGTACTTTTAGAATTCTATTTAAAAAGCTTGAACAAACACGTATCATGCTTACATCCACAGAATAATCAAGGAAAATAAGCTTTCCAATTGTGCCTGATTTCGCAACAAATGAGAACGAACCTTGACAATCGTCTGCAAATCTCGCATATTTGCAACGTAACAGTTATAACAGACTCGTTGTAATTAAGAATAATAGGTAGAGAGGGCTTCGAGTATGATCCACAAGATGAGACTACTTCAACTTCTACCAATAAGTCTTGACCGGATGCATCGATTGATCCGCATGACGGTGAAACAAGAAATTCACCGTAAAGTAGGCATTCCTGAACTTCGCATCATCGACTTTATCGCTTTTCGTATGATTAGCCGCCACCCAGGACTTACGATCAAAGAGTTGAGCACACGACTGGGAATCGCCCAAAGCACCGCATCTGGCATGGTCGAACGCTATGAGCGGATGAAACTTATCCGTAAAATCATCAACGAAGAAGATCGTCGGTCTTATCGCTTATATCTTCCAAAAGATTCAGAAGCCGTCATGAAAGATCACATTCAAGTCGTCACAGATGATCTCTTTGCAACGTTGATTGATCAGCTGAGTGACGCTGAGCGTGAAGGACTGCAAGTAGGACTAGCCGGACTACTGCGCGTTGCAGACGAACAACTCGCTTTGTTCACAGAAGATACCAATCATTGCTAATAAACACACCGTACAGAAGATCGATGAGACAGGGGAGCACACTGCACATGAAAGATCGCTATCATTTAAAAAGGATTATACCAACCCTTATCCTCACCACAATGGTTGGGTCATTGCTTTCAGGTTGTGGCACGAGAGGACCCGCACAAGCAGCTTCATTGCCACCCTTACCAGTGAGCATTGAAACAGTTGCACTATCACCTGTAGCATCACAAAACACATATCTTGGACAAGTAACACCCTATATTCAAACCAATGTATCACCCGCCATATCAGGCGTACTGTCCTCCGTAGATGTTCGCGCAGGCCAAGTGATCCAACAAGGTCAAGTCATCGCAACAATAAACACCAGTCAACTCCAAGCACAATTAGCACAAGCACAAGCAAGTGAAGGCGTATCGGAAGCCGAACTGACTTCATCGATGGAATCCAATCAAAACTCGCTCAAACAAGCACAAGCGTCTATTCAAACCGCACAAGCCAATTTAGCTCAAGAACAGACCAATGTAAACAACACAATTACATCCAATCAACAAGCAGTCAATACCGAATCACAACAATATCAAGATGCTCTGGCACAATTTGATAGTTCTGTCGCAGCCGAAGAAAAAGCCGTAGCAGTTGCCGAACAACAATTAAAAAACGCCCAGTCTAGTCAGCAAAACACAATTGCACAAGCACAGAGTCAATTAGATACGGCAAAAGCAAACCTAGCCGCTGCCACAAGTCAACAAACGACAAGCATCGCAACCGATGAGGCCAATGTGAGTGCAGCACAGCAAACGCTAGCCACTGCACAAGATGCTTTGACACAAGCACAAGAAGATAGTCAGTTCCCTACTTCAAATGCCATCTTACAAGCACAAAGTACCTACGATCAAGCAAAAACAGCACTTCAAAACGCAGAGAACCAACTCTCACTTGAGCAGTCGAGCGGTGCCGTTGCAGAAGCGAAGGCGAGTTACGCTGCTGCTGAATCCAACTTGAAATCAGCGCAAGATGGGCAACCGATTGCCGTAGCACAAGCCCAGTTGGCTGCAGCACAACAAGCACTTCAATCTGCCCAAAATAGCAAATCACTCACTGTCGCACAGGCCCAGCTCGCACAGGCAAAGGCAGCCTTAACTTCTGCACAATCTTCTGCACAAACGAGCATCGCAACATCGAAATCACAGTTACAACAGGCTCAAGTTGCCTACCAAACTGAACAAACCAACACACAGTTGCCAGTTAGCCAGGCACAAGTTCAATCAGCTCAAGCAGGAGTTCAAGTCATCTCCGCCCAGATTCAAAATGGACAAATCCTCTCACCGATCAGCGGTTATGTACAATCAGTCAATGACCAAGTCGGAGAAGGGGTAGGCACGTCTGCTGACATTGTCACCATCGCATCGATGAGTCCAGAGATGGTCACCGTCAACGTCCCCGAATTTGATATCAACAAAATGCAAGATGGCACGAAGATGGTGGTCACGGTACCTTCATTAAATGAAGTCTTGCACGGACATGTCATCGCCATTCATCCAGAACTTTCGACAAGCACAATGGCCTATCCAGTAGACATTGAAGTGAGCGGATCAAACGCCCCACTTTTACCTGGACTTGAGGTACAAGCCGTCGCATCCTCTAGTAACGCGCACCTTGGCATCATGGTGCCAGCAGATGCTGTCCTCAACTTGCAAAGTGGCGCCAATGAAGTCTTTACAGTGCAAAATGGCGTAGCCCAATCACAAATTGTGCAAGTCGGTGCCATGACGCAAAATGAATACCAAATTACGAGCGGCTTATCCCTTGGGCAAGAACTTGTCGTACAAGGACAAAATTTATTGTCTCCTGGCAATCAAGTGACTGTGGTATCCATCAATGGAAAAGCAGTCAAAGGATTACCTACACAAGCATCGACAGAAGCAAAGCACTACACCAAGCATCATCCTAAGAAAAAGGGGACATCGTCTTGAAAATCGCAGACTTTTCCATCAAACGATCGGTAACGATCACCATGATCATGGCTGCGGTGATCATGATCGGCGTGTTCTCCATTTTTCAGCTTCCAATTGAACTGGAACCGTCCCTTGATATCCCTGTCGCCTCTGTCGCCACAGGATGGCCTGGCGCGTCACCAACCGAAGTGGAGCAACAAGTCACGCAGCCGATCGAAAATGCCCTGCAAAGTTTGTCAGGTGTTTCGGAGATCGACTCTACCTCGTCTCTTGGCAATAGCCAAGTCGTCGTCCAGTTTAACTATGGTGTTAGCATCGATCAAGAAGTCAACGACATGCGAAGCATCGTCAATCGGGTGCAAGGGCAACTTCCAACCGATGCGACCACACCGATCGTACAACAGTTTAACCCAAGCAATAAACCAATTATCACGATTGCTCTGTCAGGAAAAGAGCCATTGTCAGCCATAACAGAACTCGCCAATAATGTTGTAGAGCCGGTCTTTGAACATCTAAACGGCGTCGGATCTGTAAGCGTCATCGGTGGCTTGACCAGTCAAGTCAACGTTCTTGTCGATCCACATCGACTCACGTTGTATCACGTAACCATTGGACAAGTCATATCTGCCATCTCTTCTGGCAATCAAACAGTAGATGCAGGCGAAGTCAACAAAGGCAACCAACTCATTCCACTGCGCGTCAAAGGGCAGATCACCTCACCCGATCAAATTGCGCAGATTCCGATTAGTAGCGGTCAAGCCAATCTAACGGTCGGCGATGTCGCGACGGTGCAAGATGGCTATGCAGATCAGACGTATATTTCCACCTTAAATAGTCAACCTGCAGTTAGCTTTACCATTACACAGGCGACCAATGCCAATACCGTACAAGTTTCACAAGAAACGGTCAAAGCACTCGCTCAATTGAAACGCCAACTGCCACCAGGCACAAAACTCACGATGATCAGTGACTCGGCAACGACCATTCAAGGCACCATCTCAACAGTTGTCGAACACACGATTCTCGGATTTATCTTCGGGATTCTCATCATGTTGCTGATCTTGCGCTCGTTGCGCACGACATTCATTATTGCTGTGGCGATTCCCATCGCGATGATTTCAACATTTATCTTGATGTACGCAGCAGGGCTCACGATCAACTCCGCCACACTCGGCAGTCTCGCAGTCGGTCTAGGGTCGCTGGTCGACTTTTCCATCGTCGTACTCGAGAGTATCTTTCGAGCGCGACAGCGAGGGCTCAATGCCATTGAGGCTGCTAAACAAGGGACATCTGAAGTCGGACTAGCCGTTGTCGTAGCCGCAATGGCGCAGATCTCCGTTTTTGCACCATCGATCTTTGTGCCAGGCGTTGCCGGACAGTTCTTTGGTCCTATCGCCATGACCGTGAGCTTTTCTCACGTGGCAGCACTCTTTGTCGCCATTACCTTTACGCCGATGCTCGCTTCCAAGTTTCTCAAAGGCAAACACTTTGAGATGCCAGAGACGATCCCTGGGAAGACGGCTCCGTTTCGACCATGGGTCTTATTTGACTGGTCTGGGCGTGCCATGTATGATTTCACCCAGCTCTATCGCAAACTACTCAACTGGAGCTTGCGGCACCGCTTCACCATCATGGGTGGCGCCATCGTCATGGTTGTAGCTAGTTTTATGCTCGTCCCGCTCATTGGCTTTGAGCTTGCACCGACGATCAACAGCAATCAGATTAGCATCACAACAACACTAGCCAATGGCACCAACTTAGCGACAACCACGGCCACAACGACACAACTCGAACACCTGGCACAAGCACACATGCCTGATGTAAAATCAGTATTTACGCAAATTGGAAGCACCTCTTCACAGAACTTAGGGGCAACCAATACGTCGACGATTACAGTTACACTCGGTTCAAAAGTACACAATCTCGACAAAGTAGCCCATGATTTTAACCGCTATATCTCTGATATTCCTGGCGCACAGATTATTGTACAGCCACTTTCCGCCACGAGTAACGGACCGTCGACTTCAGGTGTCCAAGTAGATGTGCAAGGTCCAGACTTGCAAACACTGTCCATCTTGAGTAACGAAGTGGCACAGATTATGGAGCGCACACCAGGGCTTGAATATGTGGACAATACGCTTGCCACAGGAACGCCAGATTATGAGTTAAACATCAATCAAGCCGCACTACAACAGTATGGTCTCACCGAACAAGAAGTAGAAACAACGCTGCACGACGCCTTCCAAGGGGTCAATGCATCCACTTACTTTGTCGGGGATAACCAGTACAACATCAATGTTCAGTTACCGCAAAGCTTCTCGCGCAACATCTCTAACCTTTCGCAAATATTTATCACGAACGGTCAGGGCGAGATGATCCCACTTGATGATGTGGCGACACTCACCACATCACAAGAACCACCCGTCATCGATCACACCAACGGCGTGCGTTCCGTAACGATCAATGCAAGCGTGTATGGCGTAACCTCAGGCCGCGCGCAAGGCATGGTCAGTGCACAGATTAAACATCTGCACCTACCAGCCGGATATTCGATCAACTTTGGCCAACAAGGCAAATTTATCGGTCAAGCCTTTATGGACTTAGGTATTGCTGTACTGTTCTCCATTGTCTTGCTCTACATGGTGATGGCTAGCTTGTTTGAGTCATTTATCACGCCATTTGTCATTATGTTCTCGCTCCCACCGACATTTATTGGTGGTGCGCTCGGATTATTTTTGACCCATCGATCACTCAACATCGACTCCTTTATTGGCGTCATCATGGTCATGGGGCTGATTGCCAATAACGCGATTGTGCTTGTAGACTATGCCAATCAGCTACGGGATCGAGGTCTACCGCTTGTCGAAGCACTGAAGGAAGCCGGCCCCATTCGGTTGCGCCCTATCATGATGTCCACGCTCACGACAGTGCTTGCCATGCTTCCACTCGTACTTGGCTTTGGTACAGGTGGTGCCACACTCGCATCCATGGCAACCGTAATTTCATTTGGATTGCTGTTCTCCACGCTTGTCACGCTAGTTCTCGTGCCTGTGGTGTATGTCACGGCAGACAACAATTCCAAACGATTCAAACGTATCTTCCGCAAAAAAGGAAGCTCCGTCGATCCATCGATCACACCCGGTATGTAACTACTATCCAGCACAAGAACAAGGCCCACTCCGTCACGTGACAGAGTGGGCCTTGTTTTTCTACTTATAAAAGCTAACGCATGGGAGTATCGCGCCATACGTAGCTTTTGTAAAGGCCTTGTTTTTCTACTTATGTAAGCTGGCTGTTATATCGAAAATGGATAGGTAAATTGTCCTGGACCCACCAACGCAACGCCGATCACAACGGCAATTAACACCAGATTGTATTCAAAACCACCGCGATCCATCCAGTAACCGTTGGGTCCATGCACCGCAATAATCGCATCAATCATGACAATCACAATGAGTGTTGAGCCGATCAGCGTCATAAACCCTGCTGCAAACAGCAGCCCTCCCACTAATTCGAAGAGTCCAGCGGCAACTGCAAAAAACATACCTCGCGACTGAATCCCAAGCGACTCAAGCCACTTCCCTGTATTTTGTGGGCCAGCGCCACCAAACCAACCAAATAACTTTTGTGTGCCATGCCCCATAAACGTAAGTCCTACTACCAATCGAATGATCAATAATCCTACATTGACCTCCAGACCGTTATGAATCATATCGCATCCCTCATTACCTATAAAATCAATACGTAGACATGCCTCCATGTAGTATAAACCTTTTACTATTTATGAAACCACCTACACCCACCAGTTAGTACCTTGATGGAAGCAATCCATCACATACTCTTTTGTAGTGTAGACACATAAGAAGGATTTATACCGCGCGAAACAAGATCCCCGGATCCTCCCCATCACACAATAGACATCTCACCTTTGCACACGCCTTGTGTGACAACTATGGATAATCACTGTTATCAGGGGTTTCCCCGATACACGATCATGATAGTAACTGCTACACTTACTTTGTTGCACAGGTTACGGGGCATGCTACTACGTAGATAGAGCTCCAGAGGAGGTACGATCACGATGTCCGATCTTACACAGGGAATTGCAGTTACACCAAAACCACCATACTACGCCGCTATTCTAACCGTAGTTCCAGGAGAAGATGCTACAGGTTACGCCGCCATGGCTACACGCATGATTGAGATGGCAAAGTCCCAAGAAGGCTTTTTAGGCGTCGAAAGCGCAGAAGCAGATCTTGGCATCATCGTTTCCTATTGGGAATCGATGGCATCTATTGAATCCTGGGGTCGCAACGCTTTTCACCAATCCGCCAAGACACTTGGCAAAGAAACCTGGTATCAGGCGTTTCGCACCCGCATTTGCAAAGTCGAGCACGAATATTAGAATCCGCGCGATCACACCAAACGATCGATACATGATTCACTATGTGTGAAAGACTTCACACATAGTGAATCATGTGGCATGTACATCAGACAACGATCACGATCTCTGACGCCGCCACACAAAGCGAGCTTTCATGACATCAGCAGGTAGTTTGACGAGAACTTCTCCTGCATCCATATCAATTGCATACCCTTTTGACATACTTGTCAACTGCTCGACCGTAACACAGGTAAATCCTTCTACAGCGATCTGCTCCACAGCGCGGATTCGCGTAAAACAAAAGACCCGTGAGCGATAGGCAGGAAGATATCCCTGTTGCAAATAGCGATAGGTTACACTCGCCCCGTCATCCACAGTAGCCTCATAAGTAACTTCGAGTTCATTGTATAGCCCCGACTCATGATCAAACGAAATACCATCATCTTCATATAACACATACGATTGCGCTGCTTCCTGCGGATCACCATAGATGACAAACTGCAAAGACGATACACAGTCAAACTGCACCGCAGATTGCACCGGATATTCCGGTAAAATAGCACCTTGTCTTACAAATAGCGGCATTTCGTCAAGCGGTGCATTCACCAAGACATAGTGCTCTCAAACACTGCGAAGATTCCCCGTTCAGACAACCCCATACCGTTGCACACACTATAATTAGTTCGCATCACGAGTAGATGTGCTGCATAATTGGTGTAAAAAAATCACATGAGAGCAGAAATCTTCAATGACTAAGTCTAGCTTTCGAGGGTTGAAAATGAAGAAGTACGTTGAGATTGGGTACGGGTTTACGTGTTTTGCTAGTTCATTTAGATGATATCTGCATTAGTAAATAAAGTATTTATTAGAAAAAAGAAATATTAACCACGGTTAAAATCTTGTTTGGAATTGCAGGGGCTTGTATGAAATATAATAATGAGCTGGATTTGATTTACGGTATATCCAACACACTCCCCTCACTTCATTCTTGATGGGAAGCGCTATGATGACGTCCATAAATATTGAAACAATTTCTTGTATCAAACCCACACTTCCTCGATTGTTTTTCCTGGTGCTTATTCTATAACCACGGCGTACGCATTCGTTATTTGACCGCCAAATGTTTCTTATGTCTCTTTGACTGAATCCTGGAACATTTTCATATAATCTTTTGATGAACCTTTTACTGTGATTTCAATTTGGTATTACAATATTTTTACTATATAATCTTAATTAGGTAAAATTAAACAAAATTTACGCGCAATTGTTTTTGATAATAGAGGGGTGACTTTGTGCAAGATATTTTAGAACTGTATCGAGACCGGCTCACGGATTTAACAAAACGGAACACAAGCCTTCGCTTGTTAAAGCTGGCTAATAAAAATCATGCTGACGTCTTCTCACTTGCAACTGAGGAGTCTAAAGATAAACCTATACGCGTCGCCGAAGAAGTGATGATGCAAAAATCACAAATCGTATTGATTTCAGCAGTTGGACAGTCAAACGATGATCTCGTTGTGAACCGAAAACTCACAACACTCAAACGCGAAATTGAATTAATTGAGCAGGAGACGGGGGCTAACACATTCCATGTCGCCTATGGTTTTTTAGAAGGTACCGTCGGAGAAGATTTTTATCGAAGCCCTATCCTTCTGTATCCTGCACACATTTCAAAAAGGAAAGTTCAGGGTATTATGCATTGGGTTTTTGAACTAGATGCTGAAAACCCCCCATTTCTAAACCCTGTACTGGATTTGTCATTGAATCGGTTTCTTGGAGTAAATCTGGGCGAAGCCGTCAAAACTATAGGAGAGGAAATACCGACAGAAAATGTTATTGCATGGATTCAGTCGGTATTTTCTGCTGCAATGCTGAATCTTTCCCCGTATTCTTCTACATTGGCTCCGTTTAAATCCTTAAGTAGCAAAGAAATTCCTACAGGTAAAGTGGCACTTCAACTTCAGCCTTATATGATATTTGGAAAGTTTCGACAGTCTACAAGTAATTTATTGGTTGATTATGAAGAACTTCTTAAAAATCCACCATCTGAAGGGTTGTTGTATCGACTCTTAAACGAAGAACCAGCAGAAGAGCAACTTGCTGAAGTGAAGTCAGTTATCCTCAATGAGCAAAAAGAGTATGGAACATATTTTGTTTTGCAAACTGATGCGAGTCAGGAAGCTGCAGTCATTGCATCTCGTGAACGTGATGGTCTGATTGTGCACGGACCACCGGGTACTGGGAAGTCACAAGTTATTGTCAATTTGGTAGCTGATCGTCTCGCTCGTGGGCAGAAGGTCCTTGTTGTGTGTCAAAAGCCTGTAGCGCTTGAAGTCGTCTATAATCGGTTGGCTTCCATTAACTTAAACCATCAGATAACTCTCGTTCATGACGTGCATAGAGACAAAGCTGCAGTCTATGGGAAAATCGGTTCGATCTTGCAACGCGATATCTCAACCAGTGTCACCGAACTAGAGAGAATGTCCAATGAAATGGATGATTTGGCAGACAAACTTAACTCGATCGCGAATTCGTTGCACGCCGATAGACCATTTGGAAAGACACTTCAGTATTTGTACGCAAACGCAAAGTGGGACCCAAACTTGATAATCGCGGTTTCCGATTTGGCGAATGGCATGACGTATGAAGAACTGCAAAAACGTCTTCTCGAAATCCGTTCAATTTTGGCACTTATGCAAAAGTTCGACCACGCCAATTATGCTTGGGCGAGAAGAAAGTCGTTTGCAAAGTTTAGTAATCAACATCACATGGAGCTCGAAGAGGTAAGCAACCGGCTCCGCGTAGCGGTTGAACGTGGTAACGAAATTCGAATACAATTCGAGTTGCCCAATACACCGCAGTACCTAGTTCAGAACCAAGAAGCACTAATGGGGCTAAAACAAGCAGTTCAAATCATAGGACACAGTAACCTATTCAAGCACATTCATATGTTCTACTTCGATGAAGATAAGGAATTTGAGCATTCTGACCACGTGGCTCGCGTCAAACAAGTATTTCACATGATCACGCAACAGATAAAACATGCTCAAGAGCTCGGCTCGCCGATTATACATATGTCCGAGACCGATGCTAAGTACTGGGCAAAGAAGATTGATGATTTTCTTGCGCTTCAACAGAAAATCACACGCTTTGTATCTTCCTCGTGGTATGGACTGAAACGTGAAGTTCAAACATACTGCACAAAAAGTGGTGTTCTATTTGAAAGTACGTCGATTTTGAAATATCGCCAGTCGATTGAATCCTATTTAGTTTTCCAATCACTTCGTGAGAGCATCGTGAAATTACATTTTTACTCGGACGTACCGATAGTGAATGACGTTGATATCTGGGAAGAGTGGAGTCGTAGAAAGCAGCACGCCATTGAGTTTTTAAACAAATACGTTGAGGCGCAGGACTGCTTCGACAAATGGTTACCCGATTTGGTTACAAAAGAGGACCTAGACAAGTTAGCGAATGTTCAATTTACAACGATGGTCGAATCGCTCCTAGAAATGGTTGCCCTTTGGGAGCGAATCAGCCAGGACCTTCAGATCTTGAAAAAATATTTGTCCGACGATACAGTTTCGGAACTACGCGACATGGTGGATCAGGGTATTTTTCATGTCTCTCGATTTGCGGAACTTGCAGAGGGCGTGAGCAATTTTGACAGTCTACAGCGTCTCGATCAGATGAAAGATGGCCTTGATGGAATAAACCAGAAGTTATTGGAACGTTGTCGGAAAAAGGCACCACTTGAATCTACGCCTAGCGCATCTGAACTGTGGAACGAAATCATTGAAAACAGTTTCCTCCATGCTTGGATTGACGCTGTGGAAGCGACCGACAAACACATAACAGATGTGTCAACGGAACTATTTGAACAATCGCGCAGTCGATACAGTTCGCTACTCAGGGAAAAACGACGGTTGGTACCAGAGTGGATTGATCGTCAACTGGCGTTAGAAGTTTCAAATGTGCGCGGACAGGCAAGAACCACGCTTAAACATGAAGCAGGTAAAAAACGCCAAATCAAACCGCTTCGAAAGGTATTAAAGGACTATACGTCAGACGTATTAAAGCTTGTGCCTTGCTGGCTGTGTACACCCGAAGCTGTCAGTGCCATTTTCCCAGCGGAGAGCGGATTTTTTGATTTGGTCATTTTCGATGAAGCATCACAGTGTCCAGTTGAGAACGCTATTCCTGCGATTTATCGCGGAAAGCAAGTAGTTGTCGCTGGTGATGAAAAGCAGCTACCACCCACAAATCTGTTTCGTATATCTGACGATGATGAATTTGAGGACGAGGACGATGATTTTGTGCGAGATAATCACAGAAAGGCATCACATCTACTGGACTGGAGTAAGCCGAAGATGGCAGACCAATGGCTCACATGGCACTACCGCTCGGCACATGATGCCCTGATTAATTTCTCTAATTACGCATTTTACGGCAAGCGGATGCAGACAGCTCCTATTGTGGGATTCGGCAAAGAAAAACCAATCGAGTTTATTCGCGTTAACGGTAAGTGGATTGGTCGGCGAAACCAGGAAGAAGCAGATCGTATCGCAGACCTTGTAGTCGATATTGTGCAACATGACGAATTTAATCCAACGCTAGGAATCATTACATTTAATAGTGACCAAGCGGAGCTCATCAATGATATTTTAGATGCCCGTGGACACAATGACCCAGCGCTTTATAATTTGATTGAGCAAGCACGGACACGCAAAGAAGGCGACCAGTTCGTCGGATTGTTCGTGAAAAACATCGAGAATGTACAGGGCGATGAACGTGATATCATCTTGTTCTCTGTGGCTTACGCGAAAGACCAAGACGGGAAGATGGTAAGTCAGTTCGGTACGTTATCACAAGATATGGGGGAAAATCGATTAAATGTTGCCATAACACGTGCAAGGCTGAAAGTTTACATCGTTTGTTCGTTTGAACCAAGTGAATGGACACGTGTCGAGACATATTCAAGGGGACCGAGGTTGCTTAAACGCTACCTTGAGTACGCAAAGGCAATATCCGATGGTGACGAGAGACGGGTGAATACGGTATTGGAAGGAATTCTGGATGCGACAGCTGTCCAATCCATCGAAAATATCTCCATTTACGACAGCCCATTTGAAGAAGAAGTGACTACGGCTCTTCGAAAGTTGGGCTATACGGTACAGACCCAAGTTGGCTTTTCAGGGTATCGTATTGATTTGGCGATTGTCCATCCGGATGATCCTGAGCGTTTCATACTGGGTGTCGAATGTGACGGGGCAATGTATCACTCATCTCGCGTAGCTCGCGAACGCGATTTGTATCGACAGCGGTTCCTAGAACAGCAAGGTTGGTCTATTCATCGTGTATGGAGCCGTAATTGGTGGAAAACGAGACAAGCGGAAATTGATAAAATCCAACGTGAGGTAGAACGGCTTCGAGGAGGCTCACGTGCACAGGTCAAGGAGTTTTTGAAAAACTCTATATAAATCCGAAAAATGCAGCATAATTACAAAGCGATTTGATGGGTATCCAGTCGCTTTGTAATTGTCGTCTTATTGGATTACGAGAGCGAACATGATAACACATGAAGATTTTTTAAGAGCAAATCTTTAATGCCAACCTAGTTATGCTAAGTTAAGCCCTTCACATTGATATATATTTTGTGACACACTGGGTGACATAACATACAAGTGACAGCTAGTCCCTCTAATCTAGAATGGATGTATCGAAAGCAAGCATTGTAATTAGGCTGATGATAGGAATGTCACAATACACCATTACCGCGCATGATAAAATTTTAAAAGTTTTGTTTCTGAAGATACAGGAAATTCCATTGGCTCTATCAAGTGCTGAAAGAGATGATCCATGCCCTAGCATTAGATCATTTGCAATTGCAACCGTATAAGTGTTCGGAGAAACGCCATGTTTATCTAAATGGCTTCCATCCTCGTCTTCTTACTACACGTGTAGGTGCACTTACACTGCTTGTTCCGTAGCTTCGCAACGGGAACTTCTCTTCAGAACTATTTACCTGCAATCAGCTTAATGAATAAGCGTTGCTGCTGTGCTTGGTTGGAGATGATCAATTTTTATCCATATTCAGAGTTTCTCCTAATATGGAAGCGTGATGATATTCATGATATCCTCGTCTAATTCTTCGGGCTATGTTAGCAAAGAGACGATGATCAGTGTAGCGATAGCAAGGAGTATTGCAAGCGTTGCTCCGAAAAATCCACCTGGATTGTAGTTCGCCACTTGAAACCAGATAGACGTAAAGATGCCAACGAACGCTGCAGCTACTGCACCTGCTCCTGTGGCGCGGCGCCAGTTGTGGCCTATGGCAATCGATGGGACAAAGACTGAGGCGAGGATCGACCAGGCAGCCGCACCTGCAATCCCAATCAGACTGTTCCAGTAGTAGGTGACGACTAGGGCGAGTACGATGACAAAAAACATCGTGATACGTCCGAGCATCAAGCCTTTTCGTGCGGACAGTTGGATGCCTAATGTCTGTTCCACGAAGTCTTGGGAGATGGCTGCCGCCCAGATGCTAAAAATCCATTGATCAGGCCTTTATTTCAACAGAGTGAAGCATGCATTTGCATCACAAGGCTTGGCGTTACAAAAACAAATCCCCAGCACCATACACAAACTTCTGCTCATCCTTCATGTATGTGCTGGCTTTTGCATCATGATTCGTACCCGTGTCATGACGCGTTATCCACCACTCACCCGAATGACGTCTCAAGATCCCACCAGACATATGCGCTCTCCGAAAGCTGTTGTTCACCGATCTGCGCCTCTTTTGAAAGGAGATAGGTGGCACCTAGGTTCTCATAAAAGTGTCTCGCGCGATTTTCCGAAAACACCCATACGATCATCGAGCGGTGCTTTGCCTGTAGGAGGTCTGTGGCAACCGCTTGTACGAGTTGCCGACCGGTTCCCTGTCCCTGATACTCAGCTAACAAGTAGACTGAATACAGTTCCCCGCTACACTCAGGTTCTTTGTCGCGATGAGGTCCACCCATCGCAAAGCCGACTACTTTTCCTGCCTCATCTTGCGCGACGTATACGATGCGCTCCTGACTCCCACTAAGGATGACATGCCAGCGCGCTTCCCGTTCGTCGTATGACATAGCAGAAAGAAATGCGTCCGACACGATCCCACCATACGTGGAGCGCCAGCTTTCCACGTGAACGATCGCTATCTCTCGCGCATCACTTACTTGCGCTTTGCGTATGAGCATCGCCATTGTGCACACTCCTTGTAGACCGAATGTTTCGCCATCTATTCTTGCATGCATTTGCATTGTCCGCTTCAAGTAGAACAAAAAAAGTGTACATTCGCTACGATTCTACAAACACCGTCAATGACATAGGCTTAACAGTAGCTTATGCTTATAAAGAGCAGGTTTTGATGAAAGGGGAACGTCCATGGTTACTTCAAACGAAGCATTTATTGCGTGGGCCAAAGAAGTATTCACAGAAACAGAGTATCAGCAATTTACCAAACTCATGCAACTACGCGAGGACCCGAACCCCGAAATGGCCGCATTTGCCAATGAAGAACTCATCGCACTTACAAAAGATGTACACAACAGACAAGAGCTCCGTTCCAGACTCTTTGCACGCTAATCGTGCATCCCCATAGCCGTCAGATGGAGATACCATAAGTTGATCAATTATACAACCTACACGCCCTTCCTCATGTGCGAAGGGCGTGTAGGCCGTTATGGTGCACAGGATCGTACACGTAGCTACCTCTGATGCTTCGGTCACATCGACTTGTGTTCTCTACTTTCCCCTACTGCTGCACAGATGACCGATCGGTTGCCATTCCCTTGGCGCGATCTTGGCGCATCAGTAAAGTCAACACGGCACCTACGATGAGAAATGCCGCGAGCACATACATGGCACTGGTCATACTTCCTGTGCTTTGCTTCACTGCGCCAATGATATACGGTCCAAAAAATCCACCTAAGTTCCCTACCGAGTTGATAAAAGCAATCCCCACTGCAGCCGTAGCCTCAGTTAAAAATAGCGATGGCATCGCCCAAAATGGACCGAAAAATCCATAAATACCAGCCGTCGCTATCGCTAGCAACACGATCGAGACCCAAGCATTTGTCGTCATACCAAGCAGTACAAGCGCGATCGCACCTACCACTTGCGTCAGCGCAGTATGCCAGCGCCGCTCCCCACTGCGATCTGAAGACTTTCCGATCAACACCATGCCAATCCCGGCTACAACATAAGGAATCGCTGTGAGCCACCCGATCGTTGATAGTGAATACGAGCTAGACAGCGCCTTCACAATCTGCGGCAACCAAAACCCGATGCCATACAGTCCCGTCACTAAGCAAAAATAAATCAGCGTCAACATCCACACGCGACCATCCGCCATGACTTTCCACATCGACATCGAGTGGCGTTGCAACTTTGCCTCACGCTCACGAGTCAACTCACCGAGCAGCCAATTCTTTTCCTCCTGCGTCAGCCACTTGGCATCATTGGGTCGATTGGGCAGCACCCACAGCGTGATCACACCAAAGATGACTGCAGGAATGCCCTCTAAGATATACAGCCAGCGCCACGGTTGCAATCCACCCCAGTGGACATGCGCCAAGATAAAGGTAGACACCGGACCCCCGATGATCCCTGAAAGTGCAAGCGCTGTCATGAAAAACGCCACTGCTTTTGCTTGATCCCGCGCGCGAAACCAAAACGTCAGATATAGGATAATACCAGGAAAAAAGCCCGCTTCTGCGGCGCCCAACAAAAACCGCAACACATATAATTCCGTGACATTTTGCGCAATCGCCGTAAGCGAGGCCACAATCCCCCAACTCACTAAGATTCGCATAATCCAGATTTTTGCGCCAATTTTGTGCATCATGATATTGCTTGGCACCTCAAACAAAAAATACCCAATAAAAAAGATCCCCGACACAAGCCCAAATGCACTCGCACTAATCGAGAGTGCCGTATTCATCTGCAATGCCGCATACCCCGTATTGACCCGATCCAAAAAAGAGATAATATAGAGGACCACAATAAACGGAATAATCCGATTGTGCACCTTGCGCAATGTCGAACGTTCAATCTCAGCTATATTCACACTCACGACTAGCCCCCCTTTATCTGTTGCATCAACCGATTGCACATCTCCCATCGCGAAGCCTGTGCCTCTCCTTTCTCATAAGTATCACTTTGAACCAGAATACTATGAATAGACGTGCTATTTCATTGTTCCTCACTCTATCATGAATATCATTCTCGTACAAGATGAAAATGAAAGCGCATTGCATGTTCAGAGAAGGTGTTCTTTCACTTGCACAGGATTCATTCCCCACCAATCACCGTCTGCATGATATCACCTTGGCTTGTAAGAAGAACGAGATCTGCATCATACCCCAGTTCAATCTTTCCTTTACTATGTAAGCCCAACTTACGTGCAGCATTCTCACTGGTCATTCGCTGTGCATCGGCAAGATGGACTAGCCCATAGGATTGCACCAGAGAAAACGCCTGCCCCATCGTTAGGACACTACCTGCTAGTGTGCCATCTTCTAACTGACATTGACCACCTTGCACCTTCACCGTTTGACCACCAAGATCATAGAGTCCATCACCCATAGCCGTAGCGCGAATGGCATCGGTAATTAACATCAAGCGCTCTGAACCGATCGAGCGCACCAAAGCTTTAATCATCGCAGAATGCACGTGAATTCCATCACAAATAAGATCAGCCGTATACTCCTGATCCTCAATCACATGGCCAATCGGTCCTCCTTCACGATGTAACAAAGGTTCCATCGCGTTACACAGGTGGGTGACATGACTAAAGCCGGACAGTTTAGCAAGTGCTACATCAACTGCCTTAGCACGTGTATGACCTGCTGCAACAATGATTCCCGCTGCGCGCGCAAGGCGTGCTACATCATGTGCATGCGGACGTTCAGGGGCCATCGTTATCATTTTTACGATGCCAGTATCAAACCATCGACTAGCCATCTCACTTTGCGGATCAACTATGCAGTCAAGCCTCTGTGCACCCGCACGGTCCGGATGAATAAAAGGCCCTTCTAAGTGCACCCCGATCACCTGTGCGCCCTCGTGTCGCATAGTCATGTAATGCTTGGCCTGATGCAGTACTTGTGTAATCTGCGCATCTGACTCCGTAACCGTCGTTAAGAGCATGGAAGTAGTGCCATAGCGTGCATGAGTTTTCGCTATCGTCTCATAAGCTTCAATCGTATGATCCATCGTATCAGCACCACCACCACCATGCACATGAATATCGATAAATCCCGGCACGATTAGTGGCAGCGAGTCCTCTGTTTTTGCAAAAGTTTTTATCTCTACAATCTTGCCGTCTTGTAGGCGCACATGCACCGTCTGTAACGTGCCATTTGCCAAAATGCGATTTCCTTCAATATGCATGGCATGATCCCATCCTCTCACGGCCGGCAGTCCATACTGTCGCGTACCCATCGTAGCTCTAGACTGAAAATTACAAATGTCGAATCTGTGTTCGGTATTTCGTGATTATGCGTTCATTATGATCACTTTCAACGCCATTACTACTCACATATACTTCAGGTACTTTGCCATGCAAAATGCAATATTCCATTGCTTGTAAACTAATCATGTTCATGATCAATGTGCCGCTTATCGTTGACGTTGCTCCTACGTCTGTATCTAATCCATCGATATGAATGCTGGAATCCCCTGGAATACCACAGTTATCAATCACAATGTCAGCACACTCGAAGAGGTGCTTTCCAGACGTGTGGCGCGATGGCCACATTTTACTATGACGAAGATTCGTAAGTGCTATGACGCTCATTTTGCGCGCTTTGCCTGCTAATGCCATGTCAATGGGAACTGCATTGCGACCAGAGTTTGAAGCAACAATCAATACATCTCCAATTCGTACAGGATATTGGTCAAGCAAAGTCTCTGCATAGCCTTCTATCCCTTCTAAATAGGAGCTTTTAGCAGCACCTTCATGCAACATAAGACCCGTATCTAGGATTGGTACCATCCGCACTAAACCACCTGCACGGTAAAACGCCTCTTCTGCCAACATATGTGAATGACCAGTGCCAAATACGTACACCCATTGCTCGCGAATCAATGCATCACCCACCATAGTTGCCGCCTGATTCAACGCGCTGGTCTGCGTTTCAATGACTGCACGAAGTTGTTCTAATACTACATCAGCATACCGCTCTGCAACATTCATCGTAAATTCCCTCCACTCTACCATCCATAAAGATGTGTGCCCCATTTTTTCTTAACGATTACTTGTTCAACGTACAAGAGCGTCTCTGATGGAACATCTTCTTGTAAGACAACACCTGCCCCAATCACACTTCTCGTGCCAATTTTGCACCCTGGCATCAAAATCGCATTGACCCCCGTTCGACAGTGGTCACCTATGTAGACTGCATGGGCATAGTAACCTGCATGCTCGCGTCGTCCTTTGATGCGCTGCGGTGTTTCCCCATCGTCAAATCGCAATGTCCCACACACTGTCGCTGCACCTAAGTCACTCCCTTCTCCGATAACACCGTAAAGCTCCATGTAATGGTACAAATACACACCAGGAAAGGCTACTCCTGAAAATTCTGCCCCATGCCGCAACACTCCGCGATCTCCAATCGCCGAAGGACCTGTAATAAGACAATAGTCTACGATCTCAACGTTGCGTCCAATTGCCACATTTCCACGTACGATCGCACCATTATCGACTACACTACCATCTCCTATCCAAGCATTTCCTTCAATAAGGACCCTTGGACCAATGCGCACATGTTCGCCTAATACAACATGCCCCCGTATGTCCGCTTCTGGAGAAACGTAGGAACTATCTGGTATTACAGAATGTGTAAGTTGCGATGCTGCCTCATCCATTACACGCGCATTGGCCTCAAGGATATGCCATGGCTTATCTAAATCTATGCAATACGTTTGTGCATAGTAGGCCACAAACGTACCACCGGCTCCAATGAAAGTATGCAATGTTTCAATGAGATCTGCTTCTACAGGTGGCATGACGCCAACCTGTACACAAGTCATATGATCGGAAGTTGCACGAAGATAAGGAATGATGCGCTCATCGAACACATAAGCACCAGATAAGCGAACATTCACATCACTGCGAGGATGTGCGATGACTCGAGATACTATTTTTTGATCATCTACATATGCGCATAGCCAATCTTCTGAACGCTCATTTAAAAGAGCAGAGACCAGGAGCGCTTGCTCTCGCGTCTCTTCATAGCTCTGTATGAGCTGATAGATATTCTCCACAGGTGTAACGATGTCCCCATAAAGTACTAATGTGGGTTCACGCATGATGTCATCTATGACATAGCACAGTGCATCTGCAGAACCATCATGACTCTCGACCATGACATAGCGAATAAGTAACTTAAACTTTAAGCGATGCGTGATCCTCTCCACTTCAGCACGAATGGCAGCCATACCTCGTTGATCAGCTATGATGATCAACGTTTGGATCCCGACTTGTTGCAACTGCAAAATTTGTCTGTGCAACACCGTTTGGTTGAACACCGGAAGTAAGCATTTCGGTCGCACATCAGAGTACGGCCACATTTTAGTTCCGCGCCCTGAAGTAATCATGACCCCTTGAATTGGTTTCATCCTTTTCAGCTCCATTTCTATCCATCTATTGAACTAAACATGTAACCTAATTGGCTAAACTGATCTGGGTCTTTCAGCTTGATATGCCATGCTATCATAACCCCAATGACAGCATACAAGATGGTAAGATAAGTAATAAGATTAAATGGCCAACTGGGTATTGGTACAAGACTTGTCACCAAAGGAACAAACATAATAAGGGCCCCAAGTGATGGTGGCACAAGAGCTTTCATCCACCCCATCTCAAAGTGATTTTGCTCCTTCCACCATAATCGCATCCACCCAATATTGGCTAATACATAGATTGATAACGCAACCAAACCTGCGGCAGCCGTTATGTAGCTAAAGGCTACGGGGTAGGGATTTGCAGGGATTCCCAATCCTAAAACCAGAGCGGCTGTGGCAAACGTAAGCGTCCACATCGCATTTCTAGGTGTATCAAAGCGTGGATGCAATTGCCCAAACCATGGAAAGATGACTTTATCACGCCCCATGGCGTACATAATACGAGATCCTGCATTCGATGCTGCAAGCGATACACCAAAGGAAGAAACCATACCTGCTACATCGATGGCAATGACCATCCAGCTTCCTACATAATGTTTTGCTAGCACACTCAGCGGAAGTGTCGCTTGTGCAAGTTGTGCCCCACCATGCACCCCATATCCAATCGCAATCGCATAGGAGACGACAACGTAAAGCAACCCCCCAAGTAAAACAGCCACTAAAATCGCGGCTGGGATCGTTCGATAGCGATCGCGGGCTTCCTCTGCAACTGTTATCGATGCCTCAAATCCTGCAAATGCTCCCACGCCGTACAACATGCCAAACAAAATGCCGATCATCCCTCCATGCGCTCGTTTAGGTGAGAAAACGGCCAGTGTATTACCTTGTGCACCGCCATGAATGATAATAATCAACGCTAAGGTAAAAACAATCAATGATTCTACAATAATTAATACGAGATCAACTCGAGCAGACACTTTTAATCCTCTAATAACCATCCATAAAATGATTGCCATTGCAATGAGTGAGAGTATGGCCCAAGGAACGTGAATACCAACTGCTTGAGTCAATAGTCCAGAACCAAAATATCCAAACACAAGCATATTGGCAGGAAAGGATAACCCATATGCGAAAAATGTAAGCCAGCCAGAAAGAAATCCAGTCATTTTATTAAATGCTAGACTCAAAAAAGCATAGGATGAACCTGCTGAAGAAAATCTACGTGCAAAATAAATCAAGGAAGAGGCCGTAAAAAAAGCAGCAATCATTGATAGTAAAAAGGCCAACGGCACACCTGTGCCGGTAAATTGTGCCATGGCTTGTGGAGTAAAAATCACACCTGCTGCAGGTGCCATATTGCCAAAAGAAATGGCTAGAGCACCCCAAAAGGAGATCGTCCCCGCACGTAATATCTGTGTGGATTTGGCTTCCAATTACATTCACCCCATTCTCACTTATTTTTTCTGTTCATGTGCACGTTATGAGCTATTTCTGTGTGCACTTATGAAACTTGTAGTAATCCTTCACAAAATGATATTTTTAAAGTAAAATAACATGTGTCTATTTAGAAAACAATATATTTTTTGTGAAATCAAAAATAACTTGATTAGACAGGAGGAACAACCAATGGATTTATCTCAACTCTTACAGATTCCCGATATATTTTCTATGAAAACGATTTTAGTCATCCAACCTCATGCTGATGATGCAGAAATCGGAGCTGGTGGTACACTCGCTCGTGTAATCGCAGACGGTGCTCGCGTCGATTATGTCACAGTAGCAGATGATCGCGTTGGATCGCGTGATCGATCGATTTATCCTGAGCAACTCGCTGAGTTGCGTATAAAAGAACAAGATGCCGCCATGGAGGTCTTGGGCATCAATAGCAATCGCTGGCTAGGTTGGCGAGATAGTGAAGTCTTGCCTACTCATACGCTTCGCGGTCAATTTATCAGGGCCATTCGAGAGTTAAAACCAGATGCTGTCATGACCATCGATCCATGGCTTCCTTATGAGGCGCATCCAGATCATCGATATACGGGGATGATCGCGGCAGAAGCTGCATTTCTTGCTGCGCAACCGTATGTCAATCCGGAACATTTACGAGATGGACTTGAACCACATGAGGTCACAGCGGTAGCTTTTATGGGGACTTCCAAGCCAAATGTATTTATTAGTATTGATAACACGATAGAAACAAAATTAACTGCTGTGCGTTGTCACAAAAGTCAATTTGAGCACACGTGGGATTTCTATGAATCATATCTTACCTATCTAGCAAAACAGTGGGCACAACAAGCACAAAAAGAAGGGTATATGGAGGCATTTAAAGTATTAACTCCCCTTCAAATGCACTATAATGTTCACGCTGAATCGATGTAACAATACGCTTGATATTGAATGCGATTTGACTTTGGGGAGGAGGTACTGCCATGGAGTCTGATAACTTTAATTTATTGGCACGTGTGAGCCAGACGCACTTTCGAAAAGCCGAGGGTAAAGTGGGTGCCTTATTACTTGAATCACCTGAATGTTTTTATCAACTATCCATTAGTGAAGTGGCGACACGTTCACAAACAAGTGAAGCAACTGTGATTCGTTTTGCAAAAGTATTAGGCTTTTCTGGATTTCAATCTTTGAAAATCTCTCTTGCTCAGGAAGTGGCTGTCGCAAACGATATACTTAGTTCTGGTGTTGTTCCCACTGACGATTGGCAAAAGGCTCTTCTCAAAGCCATACAGATGTATCAGGTAACGTTATCTGAAACAGGTGACCTCCTTCTACAATCTTGTATACCATCTGTCCTAACTGCCATTGAATCGGCAACGATGATACTCATTACAGCTGTAGGTACTTCTGGCAGCGCCGCCTCTATGCTTCAATATAAACTCTCGCGTCTCGGATACCGTGCCTATTACCATGCTGACCCACATAATCAAGCATTACAAGTGTCCCTGTTACATGAAAACGATGTAGTCATCGCCTTATCTGCATCTGGAACTACTAAAGATACGGTTGATGTCATGAGATTAGCCTATGAACAAGGTGCTAAAACAGTTGCCGTTACGCAATATGCAAAGTCGCCACTGACTAGCTTTGCACAGGATGTTTTACTGACTACAGGGCGTGAAACGGCGATCTCGTCTGGAGCTGTATCTACTGCAATATCTCAACTAGCAGTTGTCGATGCTATTTTTATTGGACTCATGCTGCATCATTTTAACGATGCAAATGATAAGCTACGTCACACGGCAAGCACGCTTGCTCGCGATCGTAAGTTTTAATGTAAAGGTGATTGAATGGGTATGCGATATGGACTAGTGGATATTGGAGGAACAAAAATTCAAGTTGCTGTCAGTGATGGTCAGCGCATTCTTAAGCAAATAACCTGCAAAACGCAAGATCTAGTCCAACAGCAAGACAACGCAAATCAAGCCGATGATTTGCGCGCGCACGCTATCCCAAACTACATAGAGAGGACGTTAACTAGTCTCCTTCATTCAACCCATCAAGGTGAAAAGATTAATCTTTGCGCCGTAGGTGTCAGTGTCCCAGGTCCGATCGATCATGAAGGTGGTATCGTGCGCTATGCTAGTCATTTACACTGGGACAACTATCCACTCGCTGATATGTTATCTAAACGCCTACAGGGAGTCCCCGTATATATAGAAGATGATGCCAATTGTGCAGGATTAGGCGAGATGCGCTTTGGAGCAGGGCAGCACTCGGAACATATTCTGTATATCACAATTAGTACGGGCATTGGCGCGGCACTCATCTTACATCGCAAGTTGTATCGTGGACATCTTGGTGCAGCTGGTGAGATTGGACATATGACAATCGAGCCCGATGGACATTTATGCACTTGTGGCAATCGAGGGTGTCTAGAAACCATCGCATCAGGAACGGCTATTGCAGCACAAGGTAATCAACTCTTAGCACACGATGCAAACCACCGCTTGCATCAACCATTAGTCGGCACTCACTTTTTAGCACAAGACAGCTGTGACATGGCAAATACTCATAACCTTGCAAGTACACCTTTCTCGCGATCGCGATCAGTATACACATATACTGGTCTGACAGCCTCCGAAGTCTTCGACTGTGCAAGAGAAGGTGATCCAGACTGTCAACTCATTGTCAATAAAGCAGGACGCTCTATAGGTATCGCACTTGCAAACATAGCTCATATCATCAGCCCAGAAACCATTATCCTAGGTGGTGGCGTAATGAAACAATCTGACTATCTGTTACCGATTATCATCGCTGAAATGGAATCACGTCTCCTAGCACCCTTTCGCAATCGCATTCATATTCAAACCAGTCATCTCGCAGATGCTGCCCCACTCTTTGGCGCACTCACCATGATCTTGGATCGCTTCTCACCGACAAATCCTTAATCAATTGTTCTCCACCTTTGCTATTCAACGTGTCTTCAACTTTAAGAGACCGATATTCAATTTTAAACATCAAAAGCAACCCGCCCACCACAGGCGAGTTCCTTGTCGGTTGTCTGGGATGACGATCGCTCCATGCAAAATGATCATCGATCCCATACTTAGTGAATCGAACGTTGCTCGTCTTTCCAAAACTGTTCACGTAGCTTCTTCTTGTCCACTTTGCCGTAAGGTGTCAGTGGCAGTTGCTCCACAATGACCACTTGTTTGGGACGTTTATATTTTGATAAGTGGTCATTGCAATGCTCGGCTACTTCTTGCTCTGTGATGGTCATCCCTGGTCGCGCGACGATCCATGCAAAAACTGCCTCTCCCCAGTCCTCATCTGGCACACCTATAACTGTAGCGAGAAGAATATCCGGATGCTTTTGTAAAACAGACTCAATCTCGCTTGAGTATACATTCATTCCCCCAGAAATAATGACATCCTTTTTACGATCGAGTAAAAATAAATACCCATCTTCATCTAGGTAGCCAATATCTCCTGTGTGCAGCCAGCCATCGCGCAACGTCTGCTCCGTTTGTTGCGGGAGATGGAGATAACCTACCATGTTGTAGGGGGTATGTACCACCACTTCCCCAGGCAAACCTGGTTGTTGTATTTCACCTGTTTCACTTAATACGCGAAGATCAGCCATTAGCACGGCTTGACCACAGCTTCGTAAACGATGGGCATGAGGTCCAGTCACTTGGTGATCCTCTTTGCGCAATCGCGTAATAAAATTCGGTGCCTCTGTTTGACCATATAACTGAGTAAATACAGGTCCGAACACCTCGAGTGCTCGACTGAGTCTACTTTGCGTGATGGGCGCTGCTCCGTAAAGGATCGTTCGCAAGGATTGCAGATCGTACGTCACACCTTCGCGCAATCGCTCCTCTATCCGATCGATCACGCGATAGATCATCGTCGGTACCATAAAGGTAAGCGTCACCCGCTCTGTTGCAATGCGCATAAGAACTTGATCCGGATCAAATTTTCGTTCAATCACATGGACCGCGCCCTTTGCCAATCCAGCGGTCATGACCATCCCCGCACTGTGTGGCAAAGGAGATGTAAGAAGGATTCGCTCGTTGTCTTGCATCTCAAGTTCAATGATATGTGAGAGCACATTGGCTACTAGATTCTCTTGGCTATGCATGACTCCTTTTGGAGCCCCCGTCGTACCACCTGTGTAGACGATCAGGGCTATATCGCGAGCCTCCGACTGCACTTCAATATCCGTGTCCACTTTGCCTGCAAGCCATGATTCCCAAGCGATCACGCCAGGCCCGCAGACATGTTGTGGCACCATCCCAATCACACTTGAAAGCTCTGGGAAGTTCCCGCGCCGCTCTTCAATCTGTTGTACAAACTGCTCACCTGCAATCAAAAGCTGTGCCTTGGAGTCATGTAAGATATGGCTCACCTCATGAATGCTTAACATATCATTTAGCGGTATTCTCGTTGCACCAAGTAAGATCAGCGCCATATCGACTACTACAAACTCGATGCTATTTGACATCCATACGGCAACAAGAGATTGACGTTCTACCCCTTGATCGATTAGCGCGTGGGCAACACGGCAACTTGCTCTATATAATTCACGATACGTCATAATCGTATCTTGATAAATGAGAGCCGTTTGTTCGCCGTAACGTTTTATTATGCGTCCAAATCGTCCAGTGAGTGTCTTCTCACTTTCCCAATCCATCGTCTATCACACCTCACGCTGCGCGAAATTATCCGCGATATACTGTGTCGTAAAGTCTTCAAATTCATGCGGATCAACAGGAAGCGATCTCATCAACCAATCTCTATAGAATGTTTGCAGATCAGGAAGTGCATCAAAGACAGGTGGATAGCCTGGTGGCACGGCCTCCACGTCAAGTAATGCAAAACAACCTGGACAATAATATTCTCGTATTTCATGCCATCCTTCTGTAGCATGCATACCTTGTGGATAAAGTTCTTGAAAAGACTCCTCCGATCGGCGAACATATACATTAGCTTGCACTTTCCAGTTTACTCGGTACTCTGTAAACTCATGTCCACACGTGCACTTGACGATAGCTTGACGTTGCTTACCCGTCTCTTTTGCTACGATCATCAAGTGGTCCGTAAGAGGTAATAAAATGGGCTCCGTCCATGCAACTTTTCCTTGTACATACGTGATTAAGACATCAAATGCATGTGGATCTTTTTCATCGGCAATCACTTGAAATAATTCTTTTGAAGACATGCAACCATCTAACATGGACCCCATGCGCTTAATCTGTTCTTTTGTAACCTCCACTCTCATCACTCCCTAGCGATCTAAGTATTTTTCCAGTTGTTCTTGCGGACGCACGACCCAAAATACGTGCTTGCGATCCATATAAACGCGATAGTGAGGCGGAACGAGTAGCGTTGTAGCAGATGATTCTACAAGGCACGGTCCAACAAGTACATTCCCTGGCTTCACAAGTTCCATATCGTAAACATGCGCCTCCATCATTTCTTTACCCCAGTACAGAGAGCGCGTCTCTTTGACTGTATCTTGTTTTGGATCTTGACCACACAGTTCACTATTCATCAACGTTGGTGCAATGCTATCGTAGTAACCAGATAAAATTACACGCGTAATTTGATATCCAAAATCTGTACTGCGTGCCGCTCGCGCATACACTTTATCGAAACTTTCTTCAAAGATCTCGATCATCTGCATCAGAACAGTTCCATCTAACCCTTTTGTTAGATCAAAGTGGTCTAAGGTAACTTCCAAATCATCGAGCATTCCTGCGTAGCGCATGCGAACAGATGCTACATAACGCAATCGCGTTCGCGACAACCCTTCGCGCTCCGTCTCATGTACAATTAATGCTAAGAGTCCGTTCCACAACTGGCCAAGTTTTTCTAGTGCATGCATATTAAGCACCATGCCCATCGCTTGTTCAAATGTTGACCCAGCGTCCACCCCAGCGTCCACTAAGGATTTTACTTCCAATGGCAGTATCCCATAGGCGCCTTGCATCACGTCTTTTGCTAAACCTTTAGGTTTGACGTTTGCCGGTGGTGGCAAAAACAGATCTGTAGAAATCTCTTGACGCATGCCATACTCGCCACAAGCTGCGCCAAATGCTGAAAATCCCGGTGCCCAGGAGGGAATCATGACACCTGCTAGATTTAACCCATCTGTATAGCCAATTACATGAAGTGGGCCACCTCCACCATACCCTGCCACGTGGAAGATCTCAGGGCCAAAACCCATACCAAGCATCACTTGTTGAAGGTGTAACTTTAATGTCAGGTTTGTCAGTTGATGCACTCCCCAAGCGGCCTCATAAACATCGACGCCAAGCGGTTTTGCCACTTGCTCCGTAAAGAGTTCAATTGCTCGTTCCCGATCAAGTTTAACTTGACCTCCAAGGAAATTATCGGGGTTGAGATAGCCTAAAATCAGATTGGCATCATTGACTGTCACCGTGTCAACGCCACTTGCCGGAACACAGACACCCACTCGGTATCCAGCACTATCAGGGCCCAAGCGTACACGCTGTGTCACAGGGTCGACGCGAACATATGACCCGGTTCCTGAACCAATCGAGTCCACTGCAACCATCGGTGTATTGACTAAAAACTGATCAATCATGCCGGTATCACGTAACAACAAGTCTCCATTGAGAATCGTACCTACATCAAATGTCGTTCCGCCAACATCTGTCGCTAACATGTATTTAATATCATAGGCCTTACCCAAAAACTTACTTCCAAGAACACCGCCAGTCGGTCCAGAGTTGACTGTATGAATCATCTGATCAAAGGAAGTCGATACGGTCGTTCCGTAATTTGTCAATAAACGAACGCTCGCTGAACTGCCTTGATTGCGAAATTCCCCTTCCAGCTCTTTTAGCTGTACTCGCGATGGTTCTGCCGCATAGACTTGGATCACCACTGAATTAATGCGTCCAGCCTCACCAATAATCGGATGGACTTTGTGTGAGAGAAAGATCGGAATCGAAACACCGCGGCGATCAAGCACCTCTTGAACCAATTGTTCGCTTCGTATTTCGTGATCAGTTGCAATGAAGCTATTGAGATAACAAATCACGATCGCCTTTGCCCCTTGATCAATCAAGTGCTCTGTGGCCTCGCGTACATCTTCTTCATAGAGGGGGATCATCTCATGACCACTAGGCAAGATGCGCTCTCGTACGCCATGAATAAACTCCCTTGCAACGAGTGGTTCTGGATGAAAGTGCGAGACGGCGTGTAGACGTTCTTGCAAGGATAAATGATGCCAGGATTGACGTGCGCGTCCAAAACGCAAGGTATCTTCAAACCCTGCACTTGTCAGAACACCGATCGGAGACGTTCCTGTGCGGCTAATGATGCGATTGAGCATCAATGTTCCGGTATAGACGACCATTTCGATACGGGAGGCCACTTCAGAGATTGTTAAGTCCCACTGTTTTGAAGCATCGCGTAATGAATGCATAATCCCTTCGCCAACTGCATCGGGTGTGGTCTGTGACTTGCCAACCACAAACTGTCCTTCTGTATCGATTAAAATTGTATCTGTCATGGTCCCACCAGTATCGATGGCTAAGATTTTTGTATCGTGCTGATTCATGATGGATCCCCCCATGACAACATAAATTCTTGTGGCAATTGCCATGTAGCAAGGAAACTTGTTTCCCAAAAACGTTTCCCAACTTGTGAAAGATCGCGATACATCTCACGCACAGGACCAATGAGTTCACCACTTTGCAAGCGTTCGCGCTCAAACTGATAGAACTCTGCAAAGGGTACACTGCGCGATTGTCGACGTTGCCTCATTTCATGTCGCAGTTGCTGACTTGCCTCAATATCTACGTAATTATTGCCAAGTTGATCACAAGAAACGACAATACCATAAACATCACTCATCACGCGCAGTGTATAGATTCCCTCCTGTAGATCTTTTTCACAAGCAGCTAGCGAGCGTTCAAGCGGATCTCCATAGCCTGACCCACCTGTATATTTCATATAGACTAAGTCACCATCAGCAAAGGATCGTGGATAATACGTCGCGTAGGGCAAGCGGTCAATTTGTGATGCCACTAGATGATCATCTATCTCTGGATGATCGGGATGATCGCCGCGCGGATATTCCTGCTGCTTGGCAAATCGTTCTACTATATCTGTCCCATGTGCGTGTAATGTGTAGGCGCTATAGGCAGGATAACCGCCGGCATTGCCTGCATTAGGAAATACTTGGCCCATATTCACACTAAACACAGTCGCACTTTGTACTCCATAAAGTAGCCCCATTGTCTCAAATCCGCTACCCCCGCGACGGCGACCATATCCTGCTGTATCTGGCTTTAATCTGCGCGAAAGATAGCGAAGACCGACTTGCAGACGCTCCCAATCTTCTACATCGCCCATATCTGCTTCTGGATTAAACATCGCATAACCATGATCCAGTCCATCACGAACAGGATTGGCGCCAAAGCCAACACTCGATATTTCAAATGTTGTAATCGGAGCATACATCTGTTGTGGTTCTCCAGTTAGACCACTCAATACCATGCCACCTTGCGTTGCATCTGCAGAAAGTCCATATCCCGCTGTACCTTCCTCGATGTAGCCGCGACCAAAAAAGCTTCTTTGCAAATTTCGATAGAGTCCTGTATAGATAGGGATCGTTAAAAACCAAGGCGTTTGCCGTGACAGGTCATATACTTCGTTGTTATTGAGCCACGTGCCTTTTGGACGATAAGTTTCTAATCCCAAGTTAAATCCTTCATTGACGACTTCGCCATAACCAAGCATCTGAGTTAGTACAACCCAAAGTGCGCCTAGTACAGAAGATAATGCAGTATTCCAAGCAAATGCTCCATATCCGCTATTGCCTTCGTAATCTACTTTTAAGCTCCCATCTGGTCGCACATTGACTTCAATCGGTAAATGATGCAAAATATCACGTTTTGCTTGTGGTTGCCAGGCTTCTTTGGCAAACGGTGTATCTGCAAAACTCACCGCACGAAACCGTCCTGGCACTAAACGCTCGCGAGAACGCGCCAAGAAATTGCGCCGTGAAAATTCGATCACCTCACGTGAGATCTGATGATAAAAGTCGAGTCCGTACTCTTCGATAAACGCAATGACGTTGCGCTTAATCATCTCTGATCCAGAAATGCGCGCTTTTTCATCTAAATCATAATAAAGTGGTGTTCTCACACCTTGTCTGGATCGTAGCAAGTAGTGCGGATAGAGTCGATCTTGTTCGCCAATCTTTTCATTGGTCATATAGAGTCCATCTTCATAACGAGAAGTCGCAGCGACAATATCGTGACCAGGCGTGATACCACCAATATCAACTTGGTGAGTCACACCACCTGACCATCCGACGAGTTCTCCATGATAAAAAATAGGCAATATCGTGTGGATATCTGTCGTATGCACGTTACCTAACATCGGATCATTATTGGAAAAGATATCTCCATCCCTTATGCCAGGAAAGGATTCATAGCCATCACCAATCATCGTTTTAATGTCTTCGCTCATCGTATGCACATGGACGATAATACCCGTTGATAATGCTACAGCATCACCATCTGGTGTATATAGTGCAAAACAGGTCTCGCCAAGACTGCGAGTCAGTGGTGATGCTGCTATGTGTACAGCCACCTCACGTGCCGCTACCGCTGCCGCCACGAGCTTCGTCACAGCCTCTTCCCAGCGAAATGGATCTTGATTACGTAGTGATAGCGTTCTAAGACCTGCATAGTAACCGCTTTCTTCTGTGCGTTGTACATTCTCGTTCAATAGATCCCGAAGAGAATCCGCCACATGTCTCACTCCCTTCTTCAATGATTCCATCGTATCGAATCCCTATCTACGAGGCATCCCTTATGTGCGGTGCATTTCTTCCCTCATTTAAGGTGTTGACTGTATAATTAGAATTGGTATACTATTAATTGCGTTCATTTTATTTCTTCTCCGTATGAACATAGTCTTTTATCTATGGGGGGTATATATGTCGCTTTCGATTCCATCCCCAGTACCTCCAAAAGCACTGATACGCTATATAGTAGAACGCATTAATATCTATGCATCGGAGCTCCTCACTACTTGGTCCTTTCAAGTGTCAACCGATGGATTTTCCCCCACCACACAGCACTCGCTTTATGTCTTATTGCGCTTTATGTTTGTACATATGGAGGAGCTATTAAGCTCTTCAGCAGAACAAGCAGTCATTCTATCTGACATCAAAGATCTTTTACAACGCACGGATCCTCAACTCGAGGCCACTGATCTTTACTATCTTTTAAGCAAAGTTGAAAGATACCTATTGGATCTTGGGAGACATTACGAAGGAACAGGGGAAAGTGCATTTATACCTTGGATTCATCAAGTTTTTTTGCGGCTTGGCTGCGAACTGATGCAGTCACTCGATGATCGTGCTACGAATAGATACATGCCATCTACCGAACAGTGGCTGATGCGATCACTGCTCGCTTTAGATGACGTATTGCTCGATAGTACGGATCTCTGTGACATGATTACTGCGACCTTGCACGCACTTTGCTCCACGACTCAATTAGCTCGTTGTTCATTTTTCCAATACATGCCTATCACACAGTCTTATGTAGGAGTAGCTGCATGTAATCTCCCACTGTCAGATATTCGTTCCATTCACCAACCTGTAGGCGGAGTTCCACAGATCTATGCGATGATGAATCACTGCGATCCACAGTTTATTGAACAGGCAAGGGACTTTTTGCCACAAGAATATGTCCACCAATTTCAGCTAACCTCGCTCTTACTATCGTCTATCATCTCACCAAAAGGACAGCCACTAGGAATCATCTTCATGGACGCTGGAGGTTCTGTGTTTGCACCGCAACCCTTCCAATTACACTTTGCAAAAGCTGTCATTGAACGCTTTGGAAAAATCTCATCCACTCAACTACGTCCTGATCGAACACTTCACACGCGACACAGTTCTGAAGTTTTAACAGCTCGAGAAACGACCATTGTACAATGCATTGCACAAGGGATGGAGACGCGAGACATCGCAGCGCAGCTGTTTTTGAGTGAATATACCGTGTCTGATCATGTGCGAGCTATACTACGCAAACTCGATGCCAAAACGCGCGCGCAGGCTGTCGCCAAAGCTTATCACCATGGTCTCCTTTCATAACTCCCATGTACACTTGTGCCATTATAGAAAATGCGGCATAGGTGGTACAATATTTGTGAGTATACGTGAATAGGAGAGTTATCGATGCACATTGGATTAGTTGGCTTAGGAAAGATGGGATTGAACCTTGCGCTCAATTTACAAGAACATGGACATATCGTCACGGCGTACGATGCATTTCCGGGTGCGCAACAGGCCTATATAGAGCAAGGTGGACAAGTCGTTGCTTCATTAGAAGCATTAGTGCAGTCGTTGCCTACGCCGCGCGTTTTGTGGTTGATGGTGCCTGCAGGTGATCCTGTGGACCAAGTACTCGACACGTTATTTCCGCTTCTTGCGCCACAGGATATCGTGATTGACGGTGGCAATTCACATTATAAAGATTCGATACGTCGTGCACAGGCATTACATACTAACGAGTTGCACTATATAGATGTAGGAACATCGGGTGGCATGGAGGGTGCACGCCTTGGCGCCTGTTATATGATCGGTGGAGACGAGACGATATTTTCATCCATTGAACCACTGTTTCGCGACTCCTCTGTCGATGGCGGATACCTCTATACTGGCCCCGTCGGTAGTGGCCACTATGCAAAAATGGTACACAACGGCATCGAATACGGCATGATGGCGGCTATCGGTGAAGGGTTTGAGATTTTATCGAAGAGCCCCTATGCATTTGATTATGCCAAACTCGCAGATGTGTGGTCACATGGATCGGTCATTCGCGGGTGGTTGATGGAATTAACTGCAGAGGCATTTCACGCGGACCCACAGCTGACAAAACTCAAAAGTGTCATCGGATCCTCTGGTGAAGGGAAATGGACGGTAGAAGAGGCGTTAGCGCTTGGCGTGTCGAGTCCGATTACAGCCTTAGCTTTATTTGCACGGTATCAGTCGCAAGAAACGGATCATTTTTCAGGTAAAGTAGTCTCGGCATTGCGCAAAGGATTCGGTGGACATGCGGTGACCGAATCAAGCGAAGCCTCTGAAGATTCATCTAACTAAAGTCACTGCTTGTAACATCTGGTGGCCGAGAATGTGCGGATATTCGTCGGCCACTTTTGTGCTTGATCGTATTTGTGCATTTTCGTAAAGGATGGGACGCCAAGATGACTGACACGCCTCACAAAGGACTGACGATTCGCGATGTTGCAGAGGCATCTGGCGTATCGATCACCACTGTATCTAGGTACTTAAATGGTCGCTTTGAATCGATGAGTGACAACACGAGACGCAAAATTGGAGAGGTGATCGAGCAACTGCATTATCGACCCAATCCGCTTGCGCAAGGGCTAAAAGGCAATCAAACGCGGATGATCGCAGTAATTGTTGTCAATATTAGCTATCCTTTTTGTGTTTCCCTCATTCGCGCATTGTCCAATGCGCTCTCGTCATCTGGCTATAATCTGATCGTGTGCGAGACAGGTGGTCGAGGTGAACGTGAACAAGATATCATCGAGTCTCTCTATGCGCAGCGTGTGGACGCCATGGTGATACAAACAAACGGTGACAATAATCTGCGATTAGCACATATCGCAACGGAAATGCCTGTGATCTTGGTGGATCGTCAATTTGATATACCTGAGGTCACGAGTGTCATTACCAATAACGAGGAGGTTTCCTTCTCTTTATCTACCCAATTATTCCAGGATGGATATCACAATATCCTCTATGTCACGGAGCAAGTGGCCAGTATCAGTACGCGGATGGAACGATTGACTGGTTATTTACAAGCCTGCGAAAAGAACCATCGCACACCGTGGATTGGCTGGATCACACGCGATGATCTTACGAGCATCGAGCACGTGGCGCGTTCTGTCACTGAGCGGTTACACCAAGGCCCGCTCGCTGTGTACACGGGCAACGCTTTACTATTAGAACAGTTGTATCCTCACTTACGCGCACTGGATTTAGTGATTCCCCATGACCTTGGCATCGCTACTTTTGATGAACCTGACTGGATTCAACTGATTTCTCCGCGCATCACCTATATAAGACAACCCATAGATGACATCGGCATATGGACTGCACAGCGTATCCTGTCTGCTTTAAAAGGAGAACCGCTCACTCCACTTGCCATCCACACGATCCCATCTACGATTATTCCTGGAGCGGCAACTGCTTTATACAGAGGGAATTAAGTGCTTAACGAGCATCTGGAAGTGTGCGAAGCGCAGCGCATGTCGCCGTGACTCTAGATCGTCTGGAACAATGGTACGCGACTCCATATGGGCTCCCGCAGTTTTGATCAATGTGCGTGTGATAGCTTGCAAATGGGTAGCTGAGTGAGCCATCCGTGCCATAGCGATAGCACCTTTTGTGGAAGCGTCATCTGCTTGTGCCACGCGGACAGGGATTGAAAAGATATCGGCTGTCAACTGCTGTACCCATGCGTGTTCAAACGGTCGCCCGGAAACAACTAGTATCGATGGTTGCTCGTCCATCGCGACCATCAGTTGTTCTGCGATCCACCGTGCGTTGTAGAGAATGCCTTCCATTGCGGCACGAAATAGATGTGCCGGTTGATCGGATGCTTTGAGGCCGATAAAGGACGCTTGTGCATTCTCATTCCATAGCGGTGCTCGTTCCCCTGCCACATAGGGCAAAAAATAGAGATCATCGAGTAGGACATGCTCTGCTTCTGCAAATAACGCGGTCAATCGCTCATCGAGCGTGCCCTGATCGCCATGACCACAGTGATTGGCTACCCATTCTAAGACGATCCCCCCGCTATTGCTAGGACCGCCGACAATATACGTTGTATCATCAAGGATATAGCAAAATGGGCGTCCGATCGGATCGCTGACGATCTTGTGACTACCGGTTCGCACAGCGAGACTCGTCCCCATGGTCAACACCATGTTCTCTGACTCTGTGATGCCTAATGCAAGATTGGCAAGCACTCCGTCTGATGCGCCAATCGTCACTGCTGTAGCTTTTGACACACCAGACGTCTCGATACCCGACATGTCCATCCCGTGACGGGTATACGTGGTCGATACGATACGGGACAAGGAAGACGCAGGGATCGCAAGCTCCGTGAGTGTCTCTTCATCCCACTGTCTTGTGCTCAGATTCATCAGCCCTGTGGCACTGGCGATCGATTCATCCACGACATATTCTCCAAATAACCGCCACCACAGCCATTCTTTACATGAAACAAAGCGATGTCCTGCTGCAAATAATGCTGGTTTGTGCGTACGCAACCATTGCAGTTTCACAGCTGGAGTCATCGCATGAACGGGGGTCCCTGTACGGCGATAGCGACGTGCACCCGCATCAGTGGTATGCAACGCCTGTGACACCTCTTTTGCGCGCAAATCCATCCACGTATACAGTGGTGTCAGTGGATTACCTGCATCATCGATGACCATCAAGCTGTGCATCGCGGCACTCATGCCGATGTGAGTGATCGTTCGGCCACTGGCCTTGACTACTTCCCCAACTTCTTTCACTACCGCTTGAACCGCACGATATATGTCATACGGATCTTGCTCCGCCTGCTGTTCCTGCTCACTCACTGTGTCAATCGTGCGCACAGCACGCGCGATTGACACCCCTGATCCGTCTTCCGCTAGTGCCTTAACCGATGTTGTCCCTATATCGATACCAACCAACACTTCACTATCACTCATGACTATACACCTCTGTTTTCACTCAGAAAGCCGCTAAACATCTAGCGGCTATCCCATTCAATCGACAAATGGACTTTTCATGGGTTCGATCGTACCCAGTAAGAAAAGATAGCTTGCAATGCCTATTAATAATACAATTGCAGCTACAACAAATCCGAGTGCAAAAGAACCTGTGTCTCCTGCAATAAATCCGGTGACGATGGGAGCCAGTATCCCCATGACGTTATTGACAAAATTCATGATACTTCCTACAATGCCCACCGTCCCTTTAGGCGCAATCAGAGCAGGAACACTCCATCCGATAGGCGCTGAAAAGGCTAACCCAGATAATGCAATCGTAATCCACACAATCGCAACATTTGCGTTTGTTGTAAATGCAGCACCCGCAACGGCAAGTCCCATAATCATCCCGATAATCATTAAAGTTTTACGCACACGCGATGGATTGTGCCCTTTTTTGATTAACGTATCAACGAGCCACCCACCGATCAATACATCAGCCAGTGTTGCAAAAATCCAAGGTACAATCGTGTACCCACTCGATTTTAATACAGACATGTGCATCTGTGTTTCTAAGTAGCCAGGCAACCATGTCAAGAATAGATAAAATGAATAGCCGTAAGCAGCAAAGCCAATGGTCAAACCCCACACTTTACGCCGCGCTAATAAATAGGAAAGATTTTTCCCGATGCCACCAGGTGCCTCTCCACTTTCCTGCGCGCCACCTTCAATAATATACCTGCGTTCTACATCTCCAAGTGACTTTGATTCTTTAGGATCGCGATAAAAAATCCAATAAGCAGCAGCATAGAGCAAGCTCAAGACGCCTGTTAACCAAAATCCACCGCGCCAGCCCCACTCCGTCACAGAATACGCAACGATGGGAACCCCAATGACATTGGAGAATTTAGCTGCAGCGTCAAAAGAAGAACTGGCAAGTCCTCGTTCTTGCTTAGGAAACCAATACCCAGTTGCCTTGGATGCACTGGGAAACGCGGGTGCCTCAGCCGCACCTAAGAGCACACGTGATATGATGATCAGTCCCATCCCACTAACCATGGCTGTCATAAAAGTTGCAAGCGACCACAGGATCATACCCACCCGATTGATCCACTTGACTCCAACCTTATCTAGTAATGCGCCCACTGGAATTTGCAATAACGCATACGACCAAGCAAATGATGATAACAGAATCCCCATTTGCCCTTTACTTAGGCCGTATTGTTGCATCAGTGGTTTTGTCGCAACGGAGATATTCGTTCGATCAAAATAATTAATGATAATCCCAATACCAATTAAAATAGCGATTCTCCAGCGCACATTCCCTAAGCGACGACTCATCGACTAACCCCCTATCTACCTTTTTTACCTACTCGTTTCCCTACTATCCATGAACACATCTAAACCAACTAAATCCCTACAAGCACCTCACTTTCCATCATGATCGCATTTCTAATAAAAGCATCAACATAAGCGCTTACATTAGCGCTTATGAGAGGTATAACGTTTTAGTAAAACGTTATACCTTATTCGCAAACATCATACTATAGACATGAATGTAAGACAATAGATTCTTTCAATTCATCGTTCAAGTGTGTGCTAACATCACGTTCATGGTACGATACAATATACGGTACAAATGTTAGCATTCTATGTTTCATTGTACGCTTATGTAATGAAGAAACTGGTTTTCTATAAGCTTACTCCTCATGATGCTCTGATCATGTTTACATATAGGGGGATACCATGTTAACGTCCATTGAAACCCTCCGTTTTTTACTAGAACTGATCTTGCTATTAACAGTTGCTAGAGGGCTTGGCGAGATCGCACGCAAACTGGGGCAACCACAAGTGATTGGAGAATTGTTGGCAGGAGTGGTGCTTGGCCCATCGTTATTTGGATGGGTGCTACCCTCTGTGTATCAATCCATATTCCCAAATAATGAAATTCAATCGTTATTGATCCAAGTCATATCTGAACTCGGTGTCATCTTGCTGCTTCTGTTAAGTGGCATTGAAGTCGATATTCCTCTCGTAAAACGCAAAGCAAAATCAGCCCCCATCATCGCATTTGGAAGCTTACTCGTCCCATTTATCAGTGGATACGGCTTAGCGTATATTGTTCCGGTCTCTTTAATCGGTCAACCTTCAGAGCGCCCAATCTTTGCATTATTTATTGCGACTGCTCTATCGCTCTCTGCTATTCCAGTCATTGTGAAGATCCTCTTAGATATGGATTTGATGAGACGAGATATCGGTCAACTCACGCTCGCCACGGGCATCATCAATGATACCGTCGGTTGGTTCCTTTTATCCATTGTGGCTGGCTTTGCGACGGCGCGAGTCCTGCCCATTGAATCCATCGCCATCTCGATTGTTGGCACATTGCTGTATGCTCTTTTTGCCTTCACTCTTGGTTATCGGATGATCCGCGCCTTTATTCGCTTTGTGGACGATCATTTTCCGCATGGCAATGCTACGTTAGCGGCTATTTTTATCATGGGTCTTATCGGTGCAGCGATTACACAAGCTCTCCATGTTGAAGCTTTTTTAGGTGCCTTTATCATTGGTGTCCAATTATCGCGGATACCCCGTGTCAAAAGAGCCGCTCGGGAACAACTGGAGACGATGACATTAGGCATTTTCGCACCCGTGTTTTTCGCAGTAGCTGGTCTTAAAGTCGATCTGCCAGCACTATTGACACCAGAGTTATTGCTCACACTTCTCGCGATTATCCTTGTCGCTAGCATCGGCAAATTTATCGGAACCTACCTAGGTGCCCGCTCCGTAGGTCTGCCCCATTGGACCGCGATAGCACTTGGTTCGGGGATGAACGCCCGTGGTGCGGTGGAAATTATCGTCGCAACTGTGGGTCTGCAAATTGGCGTATTAACTATATCCATGTACTCTATGATTGTGATCATGGCTGTAGTGACTTCAATTATTGCGCCGCCACTGCTCCGCTGGTCACTCCATCGATCACCTGTAGATCCGCAAGAGGAGGAACGGCTTTCCCAAGAAGGTCGTAAGGAGCGTAGCTTTCTTTATGGCATTCAAAAAATGCTCGTCCCGATTCGCGATGGGCGTTACGCGATGATGGCAGCCCAAGTCGCAAGTCACCTTGCTGGAGAGCGTGGCATGGATGCGACTGCACTGCATGTGCGCTCTTCTAGAGATCGCACAGCACAGGGTGCGACGGATACTAACACGACGATCACACCCACTTCTACGCAAGTGTCCTGGAGTATGCGGGAGATATCGGATGCGGATGGAGTCGCAAAGGCGATACTCGAAGAGGCTAAAAAAGATTATGATCTTTTAATTTTAGGGGCTTCTGCACGTCCATCACTCACTGGACTCTTCGGACAGGTCGTCGACAATATCGTCCAATCTGCCCCCTGTCCAACATGGGTATGGCGCATCCCACAACAGATGACAGCTATCGGTGATCCACAACGGATTCTATTACCGACAACGGGAGTCCTTGGCGATCGACGAGTGGCCGAATTGGCGCTTGCTATTGCACGAGACACAGGGGCTACCTTGATTGTGCTTCATGTCGTCAATGCCTATCCATTAACAGATCCATTTGGGGTAAGCGTTAGCGATCAAATACACTGGGAGACAGCACACGCAGAGGCTGCCATGCAATTCATGGAAGGTCTTGCGCAAGGTGTAACCGTACCGATCGAACGCAAAGTCATGTATTCCCGTGGCAATGCTGGAGATGCCATCACCAAATTTGCCATCGAACAACATTGTGACATGATTCTCTTGCATGCTGAACAGCGTTTCTCGGGTGGCGAACTGTATTGTGGCAACACAGTAGAACAAGTTCTACACGTAAGCGATCGCCCTGTCGCCATTTTATTTCCACCAGCCGTTTTGTTATAGATATCCTACCGTTTTGTTATAGATCCTAACCCCAAGCATTTGCATGCTCACCTCCGCCTCATGAGGAACGTGGAGGTGAGCTGCGCTAACCCAAGGCTATTGGATCTACCCGTTTGGTAAATCTTTACCTTTTGGTTCTGGTGCAAGCCACAAGGTTAGCCCCATACCTATAAGATCTAAGATGCCAAATACAATTAATGCTGCTGATAGCCCAACATGCGCCATAAAGATGGGCAATACTAAAATTCCCAATAGCGCCCCGACACGCGAAGAAGCTGTGGCAACGCCATGTCCCGTTGCACGGACTGTGGTCGGGAAAACTTCGCCTGCATAGACGTATGTCAATTGTCCAGGTCCCTGATCGACGATCGACAGAATGAGAAATAAACTTAAAAACAAGGAGAAACTTGGTTGATGCAAGAGACCAGTCACGATAAAGATGATACCAAGCCCCAAAAAACCCCATACTTGCAGTCGTTTTCGTCCCCAGCGATCGACTAGGAGCCATACAATGGCAATGCCCACCAGTCCAATTGCTTGCAAAGCAGTCGACGCAAGAACAGAAGAGGTGATCGTAGATCCTTTGATTGCCTTGAAAATAGTGGGAGTGAACACGATGGTCGCATAATTGCCTACGTCAAACAAAAACCACGTAAGCGATGCAAAGATCGTCATTCGCAGTATATCTTTTTGAAATAATCGTGCAAATGATGCTCGCCCACTCCCCGTTTGCGTAGGCATACCCGCATTGTCTTGATGATTAAGACGGACTCCTGCATCTGTTGCGATTTGATCAGCCACGGCCATACCTTTCGCAGTCTCACCTTTAGCGATCAACCAGCGGGGTGATTCAGGTATCGTGCGACGCCCCCACATGACTAACAAGGCTGGAATAGCACCCGATGCTAGCATAAAGCGCCAGGCATCTGGACCTGTTTGTAACAATAACAAACTGACTAAATAGGACACGATCGCACCTACGGTCCAAAATCCAATCGTCGTCACCATCAGGACACCCCGTTTACGTGTGGGTGCAAACTCTGCTGTTAGTGTGGATGAGATCGGATAATCCGCACCAAGTCCAATGCCTAAAAGAAAACGAAAGAGAATAAGTTCAACCATATTTTGCGAACATGCAGCTAAAATACTAAACACAACAAAAAATAGCAGATCTAATAAATACATCGTTCGCCGTCCAAAACGATCGGTCAAATTACCAAAGATGAGAGATCCTAATAACATGCCTACCACTGCAGCCGACCCTACTAAACCAACCATATAGGGTGATGGTTGAAATTGTGACTTAACAAAAAGAAGGGCAACAGAGATAATCGTCAAATCATATCCATCAAGAAATAAACCCATTGCAGATAGAAACGTTAAGCGACGAATAAACCGATTCATCGGAATTTGGTTAAAATCGACCGCTTGACCACTTGCAACTGTGCGATCTGAGCCTTCCAAACCTTGCACCTCCCTATTATAGATAGAAAAATCAGTTTATATGAACAGGCAAGATGAACACTCTTCATGCAAGATGCATCCACCTTATAGCTCGTTCTTTCTCTATCTTATATGTAAGCGTTTTCTGTTATGACATGCGCACCTCCATTTTTCTTCTCTATACGCCACGTCACACTATGCTCGCTGAAACTTTCTACTTTCTACTTTCTACTTTCTACTTTCTACTTTCTACTTTCTACTTTCTACTTTCTACTTTCTACTTTCTACTTTCTACTTTCTACTTTCTACTTTCTACTTTCTACTTTCTACTTGCGTTACGCGCAAAAACCACATTCGATCAGGGCATTTGCGCGTAGCTTACTAGCTTACTCTAATCGCTAACATTGTTGCCAGTTTCTCGTTCAAATCTGCTATACTCTGCCAGTGCTAGGATCGACATCTGACTCTAACTCGTCTTGTTCTCCAAAGGCATGTCGCTCTTTAATCGACAAGCTTCCTACGACGCCAATCGCACTAAAAAGTGTTGGAACAAGAAATGCAAGTGCAAAAGAGAATGCATGTGGATGTGCACCTGTACTCTGGCGTCCATTGCCACCAACCATATCAAGCACGGTGCCATACAAGACCGGCAATAAAACAGCACTCAGAAATCCTCCGGTATTTGCAAATCCTGATGTGATTCCCACTCTGCGCTTTGGCGTCTGGTCACGAACGACTGCAAATGTGAGTAGGCTTGCACCCGATCCAAGACCGATCAAGCCAAATGCGATACCCACAACAATCAGTGGCGGTTTCCCACCAAACAAAGGAACCGATAGCCAAGCAAGCGTAGTTAACACCTGCGTGACGATATACGGGCGTTTGCGACTTCCCAGACGATCTGAGATCATCCCAGCCAGTGGCGACCCAATGAGAGCTCCGATAAACGCGATTAAGGTAAACACGGTCGAACCCATTTCAGATAAGTGATACGTGTCGATAATATATGGCACTGCCCACAGTCCCATGAATCCTATATAGGTACCCACAGCCCCAAAGTGACAAGCAAATGTCGCCCACGCGTTTCGATCTTTCACAACTACGTGCAACGTCGCGCGCACAGGCGTCCGCTCCATGTGCAGTTCATTCTTTGGGAGAAGATGTGACTTAGCGTATCGAAGCACAACATAATTGAGTGCAGCAACCACGACCATCGCGATACCTAAAGAGAAAAATGGCAATCTCCAACCGATCGCCATCGTGAGTGCAGCAAAAGGAATGGTCGTCAAGAGTGCTCCGAAGTTTCCTGCCGTCGATGTGACAGCTAGCATGGTTCCAAATACCTGAGGCTTAAAATACCGCCCCAATATCAACACAATATTCACCCAAATGAGTGAATCTCCCAATCCCACAATCGCACGTCCTGCTAAAAGCCAAGCAAACGTGTGCGCAAGCGAAAAAATAACCGTACCTGTCCCATCAAGCAGCACACCCACAGCAAGTAGGCGCTCAGGACCGAATTTATCGCCAGATATGCCAACAGGAATCTGCATGACCATATACAAAAAATACTGAATAGACGACAGCGTGCCAAGCACCGCCGCCGTCACATGAAACTGCCGCTGCAGTGTGTTGCTAATCACACCAGGCCCCGTTCGCTGCATAAATGCCAGAAGATAGGATAGACTCACCAAAATACCTATCCATATCGTGATAGGAATGTGTTTAGACGCACGCTTGTATTCGTTGGATTCTATGTCTATCTTCTCCTTTACTCATAAAAAGCTACTAATAATCATGAGATTATCTTATATAACGGCACAATCATGATACACTGTTATTAGTTGATCATACTATGAAGTACCACTATCATTCAATTGACAACCCGGCGATAGCCCGATCACTTGATCTGTAGGATGTATGATCGAATAGCTTAGCTAAAAGCTTACGTCAAACAATTGTTGTATCCTCCAAATTTCGACAACTATTTGCTGTTATGTGTCGTAATATGAATTATCATGTATTTGCGGAGGTTCTTCCATTTGTTGATCAAGCGAACAGTCCGTCATGTCGTACAGAGACGAATTGAGTTTCTACGAAAAAAATTAATAGAGATGACAGAAGAAACAGGCAGTTTTACAGATGACAACGTCATATGCATTAGTCGTATGCTTGATCGCTATATCATTTTATACCATAAAATGAAGAAACGAAAAAAAATGCAGCGCGTATAACCCTTCTTTCTATCTCCTCACAATCAATAATCAATGATGATCGTTCTCATAATCATTGACTACCCTTTTAGCACTATCCATGCGATCCCAACTTCATGTCATTCACCGCGACCTTGCGAAAATTATTGCATAAAAAACCACGAATGATACCTTGGTTCAGGTCATTCGTGGTTTCTACTATTGAGGAATTATAAAAAATCAAGGTTACACTCGATCTTGTAATCGCTGATTATTCATCTCAGGCGCGATCCATACAGTAAGTACAAATCCAATCAGTGCACATGCGCCAAATAATAACAATCCACTACTAAGCCCAATGGATGCGATCATAATGGGAAATACAAATATACCGAGTAAAGCACCCAATCGTGACACCGCTGTAGCGAAACCATGTCCAGTCGCGCGAATTTGTGTAGGAAATACCTCAGCTGCATATATATACGTTGTCTGACCAGGGCCACCTTCCATAAACGCAAACACCACCAAAAATAGTGGAAACAAAACGATAAAACTAGGCTTACTAAAAGCCATCAATATAAATACGAGACCCATAACTAAAAAACCACTCGCTTGAATCACTTTACGCCCAATTTTATCCACAATAAAACACATAATAATAATAGCAATCATCGAGACAAACGGGAGAAAGGCAGAAGCAATCACAGAAGATTGAACCGTCGTTCCTTTTAATGCTTTGAGAATCGTTGGTGTAAATACAATCGAACCATAATCACCGACATCAAATAAAAACCATCCTAGTGCTGCAAAGATCGTCAAACGAATGACAGCAGGACTAAACAACTGACGAAATGCACCTCCATTTGAAGCTCGCATCCCCATGTTCGTTGTACCTGTTGTACCTGTTGTACCTGTTGCTTCCAGTTCCACCGTAAGGTGTGAGCTTTTCGCTACATCCATAACAATCTGATCCGCTTCTTTTTGACGCCCCATTATCGCTAACCAACGAGGTGATTCAGGAACTGAATGACGTAACCACATCACGATAATAGCAGGTATTGCACCGGATGCTAACATATACCGCCACGCATCTGGTCCAATATCTAGCATCGACAGTCCTACCAAATAAGCAAATAACGCTCCTAATTGCCAAAATCCGATCGTCATGGCAAGCATCAAACCTCGCCGCTTAGTAGGTGCGAACTCTGCAGTTAACGACCCTGAAATAGGATAATCTGCACCGATACCAACGCCAAGAAAAAAGCGAGCAATCCCCAACTCAATCATATTTTGAGATAGTCCAGCAAGAATAGAGAAAATAATAAATATTGCCATATCCCACAAAAACATTTTGCGTCTTCCCACGCGATCTGTGACATTACCAACAATCAGTGATCCTACAAACATCCCACCAACTGCCGCAGCGCCTACCAATCCTAAGACTTGTGGCGCAGGATGAAAATGTGGGGTAATAAAAAGTAACGCGACAGAAAGAATAGTCAAATCATAACCATCTAGAAATACACCCATTGCAGAAAGAATTGTGATTCTCGTGACAAACTTGCTAAGTGGCAGATCCCCAATGTCCCTAACAGGTGCAGACATAGTTTGCGGTGCAACTTGTTTATCCATGTGTCCACCTCCAATTCAAATAAAAAACCACAGAAACTCCCAGTCACGCAAAGTTTCGGTGGTTCTCAACGCTCTCACCTCATCATATTACCTTTTATGAAACCGTTTACTTACTATATATCAAATGTTATAGCAAGTAAAGAGCAATCATTCGTACTATTTATAAAAAAAAGTTTTATTGATGTATCATTAATTGATTGAATTGTAGTAAACTTTACTCGTTAACTAGTTATTCTTTTTACATTCTCATTCACAGGGGGCTATCCATTGGGCAAAGTTTCAACGATCATTGTTTCTGCAATGCTATCAGGTGGTTGCCTATTTAGCGTACCACTCGCTACACCAGTTGTTACAGCGACTGCAGGTATGATCCACGCACCGCGAATTGCTCTTAAACCAAATAGTAGCACTTCAACAAGTAGCTACGGCTGGTCATCAAGTAACTGGTCTGGCTATGCACTTTCAGGAACTGCCGGAGAATACAATAGCATTACAGGCACTTGGGTAGTCCCCACTGTTCAACCAAGTCGCGGATCAACCTATTCTTCAAGTTGGATTGGCATCGATGGGTTTAATAACAGCGATCTAATCCAAACCGGCACAGAACAAGATTACTATAGTGGATCTGCACATTATGATTCATGGTGGGAGATTCTACCTGCCTCCGAAACTGTCATAACCACGATGACTGTAAAACCAGGCGATCAAATGAGTGCCTCTATTAAAAATGATGACAACGGGGATTGGACGATTACTATCAATGATCTCACAGAAAATGAGTCCTTTACAACCACGCAAGCATACTCTGGCCCTGCAGAATCCGCCGAGTGGATTCAAGAAGCGCCCACCATCGGTGGACATGTCGCCACGTTAGCAAATTACGGAGAGACCACATTCAACCCAGGTACAGTAAACGGAGGTAATCCAGGATTTGTCGTAAGTGACGGTGGCGTGATGGTACAAAACAGAAAACAAGTATCCACTCCATCCGTTCCAGATAGTGACACTGACGGATTTAATGTTGCCTATGGTTCTACTGCTCCTGCCGCACCGACTTCCTAAGAAACTGATGAACCTAAATACACATCCCCCATTGTTCACATGGGGGATGTGTATTTTATTCTTATATCGAGTTAGGTTGACTCACTGAGCTTACTTATATTGAATACGTGGATCAGCAATGCCATACAGAATATCCGCTAGCAAATTGCCTACCAGTGTGATCACACCGATAAAAATGGTCACGCCCATGATAATCGGATAATCTCGCGATAAAACGGCGTCCCAAAACAGTAAACCCATACCTGGATAATTGAAGATCTCTTCCACAAATAGAGCACCGCTCAGTAATGCAGGTAGAGATAACCCAAACAATGTGATCAACGGCAGAATGGAGTTACGCAAAGCATGGACAAATACCACCCGAAATTCAGATGCACCTTTCATCCGTGCAGTTCGCGCATAATCCTGCAAAAGTGAATCCCACATCGAGGAACGCATGTACCGTGCCCAAGCAGCTACAGATACTAAGAAAAGAGTAGCCGATGGTAATATCAAATGCCGCACCCAATCAATGAAGCCTGGGTTAGCAAGTTGATTATTTACAATTCCGCCGGACGGTAACCATCCAAGCGTAATGGAAAACAAGATCACCAATAAAACACCCAACCAAAAACTCGGCATCGAATAAAGAAAGTAGTTAACGACAGTAGCCACTTGATCAAACCAGGAATCTTTATAGTATGCCTGTACCGAACCGATAAAAACCGCAAATAAATGGGCAGCTACAACAGCCACTACAACAATGATCAACGTATGTGGCATCGCTTGCAAGATAAGCGTAGTCACCGGTTCATTATACACATATGAAATTCCTAGATTTCCTTGTAGCAGATTACCTACCCAAATTAGATACTGATCCCAAAGTGGTTTGTTTAACCCTAGCTGTTTAGTTAACGCAGCCGCACGATCAATCGTGTAATGATTGCCCAAGAGCAAACGAACAGGATTCCCTGGCGCGATGTGAATCATCGCAAAACTGATCAGCGTGATACCGATCAAAGTCGGGATCGACTGTAGGATCCGCCGAACGATAAACTTCAACATAAAACGGCCCCTCCTAACGAAAATTGGTGCACATTCATAGCAAATCAGGCAATCTCTTCATGATTTACGCCTGACGAGTTTCAATTGCGCCCCGCAATCCGTCACCAATCAAGTTAATTGAGACCTGAGACAGCAAGATCATAATGCCAGGCGGATACAGCATCCACCATCCATTTTGAAACATATAATTCAAGCCATCACTTAGCATGCCGCCCCAGTTCGGAGTCGGTGGTGGTAATCCTAAACCTAAAAAGCTAAGCCCAGCCATAGCTAAAATCGCATCAGCAACACTCAGTGTTGATGCAACTAATACCGTACCAAGAAAGTTTGGCACCATATAGCGCATCATGATACGCCAAGTTCGAGTTCCAATCGCATGTGCAGCCTCAAGATATAGTTGATTTTTAATCACTAAAACTTCACCGCGTACTAGACGACTCACTCCAAGCCAAGAAGTCGAAGCAAGTACAAAGACCATCAAAAATAGATTGGGTCGAAAAACAGCATTTAGAAACAACAAAATAAAAATACTAGGGATTGTCATCATCGCGTCAACTACACGCATCATCACAGCATCCACCCAACCGCCAAGCATGGCGGCAACCATACCATAAAACGTGCCAAATACCATCGACACAATAGCCGATAAAAAGCCAACTTCAAGCGAAGATTGTCCACCTAACATAAGCTGCGCTAAAACATTATGACCCAAGCTATCTGTGCCAAGTGGAAACCGTGCTGAAGGTGACATCACAGTATCTAACACATGCGGTTCAATCGCACTCTTCGTATAGATGAGCGGACCGACAAAAGAAAAAAGAACGAGAGCTACAAACAACAATACGCCCATCCTCGTAGACCACAAGCGCCAAAACCGATTCATGAAGCTGGGGCGTTCAGAGACTGTATTATTTGTCATAGGTACTGTAATCGTCTGCTCGCTCATCGGGGCCCCTTTCGTCCGGAGTTCTTAGAACTCCGGACAGTGTAAACTGGCTTACAAAAACCATCTCTAATTCACTTAGTTACCAGACGAAACCCACCAGTATTGCATTTGTGGCAAGCTCGTTGCTGCATCTGCATACTTCACTGTGTTGTGTACGTTAGGAGCATTAACTCCGATAGCAGCATAGTTTTCGTTCCAAAGGAACGGTAAGATTTTTGCCGTGTAATCTTCGTATTTAAAGAAGACAGACATCGTTTGTTGTTCTGTTGGATAAGGTTGGTGCGTTGCTTTAATGAGTGCATCTTCTTCTTGATTAGAGAATCCCGTGCCAGATGGTGCTCCTGTAGCAAAGAGCTGACCACCTGTAGGATAGAAGCCAGGACCGTTATAGTCCCATCCAGATCCATTGGCAAGAGCCCATGTATGATTGGTGCTATCACTTGTCATACTAATGAAGTTAGCAAATGGTTCGCCAGCAAGCGTTACATCGACGCCCATTTTCGCCCAGTCACTTTGCATCAACTCGGCTGCATCTGTAGATGAAGTCGCTCCTGATACATAGATCATAGGGAACTTCATTTGTTGACTGCCTTTGGTCATCACACCATTGACTTCTTTCCAACCGTGTTTTTCAAGCAGTTGCATAGCAGCTTGAATATTATACGGATAGGGGTTGGTTGCTAGACTTGGGTCTAAGTATTTCGTTGCAGGCACTGTCGGGATTGGACCGTCAACAGGTGTCGCATAACCCTTAAATATGTCTTTTGCAATCGTTGCATTATCGAGACCCATTTGTAGCGCTTGACGTACATATAAATGATCAAAAATACTTGCGTAAGGCGAACCTTTGTACATATTCATCTCAGTCCAGAAAATACCAAAAGGATACGCGGAAGTAATCTTATCGCCCTGCGACGTAAGTGCAGGAGCAGATCCCAATTGCGATGGATCAAGATAACCCAAATTCACTTGATTGGTCTTTAGCGCTGCAAACTCTGCTGTCGAAGATGCTTCATAATCAAAGACGATCTTCTTCACAAGGCTCTTATGACCAGGATAGTTTTTGTTTGGAGCAATGACCCATGATTGACTTGGTGTTGCACTTACAGGAACAAATGGTCCATCAGTGACTTTATCAAACATGAGGTTAGCGCCATTTTCCCCAAGATAGGTAAGCTCTTTGGTCATGTTTTTATGAATATCCCACACTGCAGCAGGCATTGGAGTCAACTGGATAATGCCGTTGTAGATAAACCATTGCTGGTTAGCAGGCTTCTTCAGTGTAATCGTCACTTCATAATTGCCATTAGCCACGACACTTTGAATGCCGTTAGGAATTTCTCCAGTTCCAGCACCAACAAATGGCCACGGTTTAGGAGCATTCGGAGATGATGCAGCTTTAATCACATTCCATGAAAACAGTACATCTTTTGAAGTGACAGGTTGACCGTTTGACCACAGCCATTTTTTATGCAAGAAAATATGGTACACAGTTCCTGCTTTGTTGTACGTGATGTTCTTCGCAATCGACGAATTCCAATTGATCGAATAATTGTTATTCAACCACAACATTGGTTTGTATAATTGAACAACTAATTGATCGTTATTGACCGTGTCATTGGAAGACGGGACAATCGGTAAAAACCAGTTAAGTTGTGTTGCAGGTGACTCTGCAAAATTAATCACTCCACCTGCTGTAGGTGTCGAAGAACTCGGTGTACTTGTGGATGGCGTTGCTGAACTGCTACCACACCCTGTAAGTAATAAGGCAGTACCGGTTACCATGGCAATAGCTACAGACATTGATTTATTAAGTTTCAATCTGAATCCCCCATTCTCTATCTCTAAGCATAATTGCTGGTTTTTGACCTAGATTCCTCGCTTTGCTGTGAAAGAAGGTGAAAAGCCACAAATCATCGCTTATCGTGATTAACGATGGCAAGCGAGTCGCACTTTATCGCCTTGCATCTCCCCTTTCGTAGACTTCGTTCCCTACGCCAAATGACATGCAACAAAATGATTGGGCTTTGCTTCACGCCACTCAGGTATCTTTTGTGTGCAAACATCCTGTGTATAAGGACACCGTGTATGAAATACACATCCACTAGGTGGATTCGCCGGACTTGGCAAATCTCCACTCAAGATGATGCGATCCCGCTTAATCGACGGGTTTGGAATCGGCACAGCCGATAGCAATGCACGTGTATATGGATGTAGTGGGTCTGCAAATAAATCCTCCGACGTAGCAAGCTCAGCCATTTTCCCAAGATACATCACCATAATCCGTGTACTAATGTGCTTGACTACAGATAAGTCATGAGCAATAAACAGGTTTGTCAAGGAGAATTCTTTTTGAACATCCTCCAATAAATTGATCACCTGCGACTGAATAGACACATCCAAGGCAGCGACTGGCTCATCGAGAATCATCAGTTTAGGATTTAAGATAAGCGCGCGCGCGATGCCTATGCGTTGCCGCTGTCCTCCAGAAAATTCATGTGGAAAACGACTCGCATACGACGAATCGAGCCCTACTCGATCCAATATCGAGTACACTCGATCTTTGCGTTCTTTAGGTGTGTGGAGGCGATGAACCTCCAGCGGTTCGATCAGAGTCTGCATGACTGTGTATCTAGGATTTAAGGATGCATATGGATCCTGAAAAACAATTTGCATTTCGCGGCGCATCTCGCGCATATGAGATTTTGATAGTTTTAAAATATCTTTGCCGAGGAAGTTTATAGACCCACTTGTGGGTTCAACCAAACGCAGTATGCTTCGGCCAGTCGTTGACTTACCACATCCAGACTCACCTACAATTCCAATCGTCTCGCCTTTTTGAACGGCTAGCGAAACACCATCTACCGCACGCACAGCGCCCGTGTTACGACGCATGAATCCCCGCGATATCTGAAAATACTTCCTAAGATCTTTAATATCTAATAACACATCGCTCACGGCCGTTCCTCCTTCGAGTCATTGAGCCAGCACCGCGAGTGATGCCCGTCTTCAACAGCAAATAGATCGGGTGACTCGGTTCTGCACTTCTCCATAACCATCGGACAACGTGGTGCAAATGAACAACCTGCTGGCATGCGCGTTAGCGATGGTACGTTTCCGTTAATCGGTTCCAAGCGACGCTTTGTATCAGCATCGATCTTTGGAATCGCATTCAATAAACCTTTGGTATAAGGATGCTGCGGATTAAAGAAAATATCTTCGACCTTACCTTGTTCGACTATGCGACCCGCATACATCACGGCAACGCGTGCACACGTCTCAGCAACCACTCCCAGATCATGTGTGATCAATAAAATCGAGGTGTTAAAATCTGTCGAAATTTCTTTCATGAGTTCTAAAATTTGCGCTTGAATCGTAACATCCAAAGCGGTTGTCGGTTCATCTGCGATGAGTAACTTAGGTGTACACGCCATCGCAATAGCAATCATGATACGTTGTCTCATGCCCCCAGATAGTTGATGAGGGTAGTCTTTCAAAACTTCGTTTGGCCTTGGAATACCTACCTTTTGCAACAACTCTAGTGCTAATTGATAAGCTTCTTTGCGCGAGATTTTTTTGTGCAACAATAAAATCTCCGCAATCTGTGCACCTACTGAATATACAGGGTTGAGAGAGGTCATGGGTTCCTGAAAGATCATACTAATCTCACTACCACGAACCTTGCGCATCTGTTCAGGTTGCAAGGAAAGTAAATCCTTCCCATCATATAAAACTCGCCCATTTATCTTCGCTGATTTTGTCAGTAGTTGTAATATAGCTAATGACGTAACGCTTTTACCACAACCAGATTCACCAACTAATCCAAGCGTCTCACCCGGATCAATGTAGAAAGAAATATCGCGTACCGCCGGATAAAATTGTTTATTGATGTTGAACTCAACTGTTAGTGAATCAACATCCAATACATGCGACAATAGTAAACCTCCTACTAAAACAAATGAACTGTTACAAAGATTATCTATGATTACATCACATCTGTCCATCCTACAAGAACAGAAAATAATAGCACTAGGACCATCCACAAAAATACATCATGTAATTTAAGATTAGTGAATGTAATATAGATATTAATCTACTTCGAACTATTTGTAAAGATCATCAATTCCGCATATTGATAAGAGGAATCTGAATAATCATTACAATAAATTACTTATTGTGGGGGGATTTCTATGGATGTCATTACACCAGGTACATTACTCTGGCAACCTACCTCTGAAACTATCGAAAATGCAACCATTACTGGATACCAACAATGGCTACTTGATAATAAAGGCATTTCATTCGCTGACTATAACGAGCTTTGGAACTGGTCTATTCATCATCTAGAAGAGTTTTGGGAATCAGTTATCACCTATTTTGATATTCATTTGGATGGAACATATGAACATGTTTTATCTAGTCGCGAGTTGATTAATGCACGTTGGTTCGAGGGAACAAGTGTCAATTATGCTGAGCATGTCTTTTCCATGTCGCGCACAACTGACCCAGCAATCATTGCAAAATCAGAAGTGCGACCTGATATACAGACTATCAGTTGGAGTGAGTTAGAGCATCATGTCGCAGCTATATCGTCTTCACTTCGCCAACTTGGCGTGGTTGCTGGTGATCGAGTGGCTGCCTACCTACCCAATATTCCAGAAACGATCATTGCTTTCCTTGCATGTGCTAGCATTGGAGCGATCTGGTCGAGTTGTTCACCCGACTTCGGAGCACCTAGTGTGATCGCGCGTTTTCAACAGATTGAACCCAAAGTTTTGTTCGCTATTGACGGATATTCTTACAATGGGAAAATTTTCGATCGTCGTCCTCTATTAGTAGAACTGCAGGAAGCAATACCCTCCCTTTATGCAACCATCATCGTACCCTATGCATTCCCTGACGCACAGCTGTTTGGAGAGACCGATCGGATTCAGACCCTTCGTTATACAGATCTACTCAAACAGGATGCGCAATTGACTTTTGCTACTCTGCCCTTTGCGCATCCTTTGTGGATTCTCTATTCTTCTGGCACAACGGGATTACCTAAAGCTATTGTTCATAGCACCGGCGGCGTCTTACTCAATCACGTCACACAAGGTGGATTACAAAGCAATATTCACCCGGGTGATCGATCATTTTGGTTCACAACAACAGGTTGGGTAATGTGGAATTCAGTCGTCAGCAATCTCACTCTTGGCGCTACAGCCGTACTCTATGATGGCAATCCCTTTTATCCATCTGTCGATGTATTGTGGGCATTCGCAGAACAAAGTGGTATGACATCTATGGGTGTGAGTCCAGCATATCTCGGATACATCATGAAAAGCGGTCTATCACCACGGAAAGTTTATGATTTATCGTCGTTGCAATCGCTTTCTTGTACAGGGGCACCATTAACTCCTGAGGCGTATGCGTGGGTCTATCAACACGTACGTGAAGATATATGGTTAGCACCTATTAGCGGTGGCACTGATGTAGCTGCATTTTTTGTAGGAGGGTGTGTTATTTTGCCCGTACGTGCAGGTGAAATGCAGTGCCGGGCACTGGGTATTAAGATTGAAGCATACAATGAGAGTGGACAACCTGTAATTAATGAAGTCGGCGAGCTCGTCGTTACAGCTCCCATGCCATCTATGCCACTCTATCTTTGGAATGATGATGCACAACATACGCGGTATCGCGACAGCTACTTTTCTGAGTATCCTGGTGTATGGCGGCACGGGGATTGGATTCGCATCACAGAACACGGTAGCGCGATTATCTATGGTCGATCTGACTCCACAATCAACCGCCAAGGGGTGCGCATGGGCAGTAGTGAAATCTACCGTGCCGTGGAGGCACTTCCAGAAATCATGGACAGTCTGGTTATTGACCTAGAATATTTGGGACATCCATCGTATATGCCACTCTTTATTGTGCTACAGCCTGGTCTTACGTTAGACGAACAACTGATCAAGAAGATTCAACAGGTGATTCGAACAGAAGTATCGCCAAGACACATTCCAGATGCAATCTTTGCGATCAACCAAGTACCTCGTACACTTAATGGCAAGAAACTTGAAGTTCCCATCCGCAAAATACTCATGGGCTTTCCGATAGAACAATCTGTTGATTCACATGCGATGAGTAATCCAGATTCTTTAACGTACTTTATTCAATTTGCGACTACACTTGCTAAACGGTTTGAAATACCACACTCTTCGTGATGCTTGTACTTTTAAAACGAGCTACATCCCACTTCGAACAGGATGTAGCTCGTACTAGAAGTACTCATACTAAAAAATGCCCACATTCACTACTATCGGTGCATTGTATATCCATCGCAACGCATAAAACAAAAATAAGCTTCTCTATAATAGAGAAACTAAAAGTTCAAAATTGGAGGCGCCACCCGGATTCGAACCGGGGGATGAAGGTTTTGCAGACCTTGGCCTTACCACTTGGCTATGGCGCCAAACAAAGATGGCTCGGGACGGAATCGAACCGCCGACACGAGGATTTTCAGTCCTCTGCTCTACCGACTGAGCTACCGAGCCACACATAATCCATAACAATCATAAAAACATAAAAAGTTGCGGGGGCAGGACTTGAACCTGCGACCTTCGGGTTATGAGCCCGACGAGCTACCAACTGCTCCACCCCGCGTCGATATATGGAGCTCCCAACCAGATTCGAACTGGTGACCTCATCCTTACCATGGATGCGCTCTGCCGACTGAGCTATGGGAGCAAACTGGCTGGGGAAGAAGGGATCGAACCTTCGAATGACGGAGTCAAAGTCCGTTGCCTTACCACTTGGCTACTCCCCAAAAAATCTGGTGGAGGGGGTAGGATTCGAACCTACGAAGCTTTCGCAACGGATTTACAGTCCGCCCCATTTGGCCACTTTGGTACCCCTCCAGTATACCACAAAAGTGGTGCCTTCACAACTAGAGGTGAACTACGTGTCGTTCTCTTTGTTGAGGATAAGCCCTCGACCGATTCGTATCCGTCTGCTCCACATGTCGCCATGCTTCCACACCGGACCGATCTACCTTGTGTTCTTCAAGGGGTCTTACCTCGTCTTACCGAGCGGGACATGTC